>NZ_CDRQYH010000022.1:0-57476 GCF_977039595.1 Enterobacter sp. | reverse complement strand
TTTTGAGATTTTTGGCCAGTTCGTTAGCCAGAGCCTGCAACTGTTTTTCGTCCATAAATTAACCTGCTTTTGATGTTGGATTGAACATATCAAAATCAGGCAATTACACAAATTTATGTACAGACTCGATCGAAATAAAGCACGATAACGTAATATGCTACGCAGATCAGCGCGATACTCACCCACCTGATCCAGAACTTCTTATTCATCATCGTAAGTGCTTCCCAATGAACCGCCTACTGTACCGCCTGAGTATGGGGATGTTGAGCCAGCAACGGCAGCGGAATCGGCAGCAGCTTGTTGAATTTTTGCACTCCCTCCCATTGGTTGAGGGCTTTTGTTCTCGGTGTTAGGGTACTGCTGTTTGAATGTATTAGTCATTTCGAAAACGAGCATTGAGGAGATGTCTGCACTCTTTGATTCAAGATAACTTTGCAGTGATACCGGAATAGTGAAATCTTCTTCTATGTCGATTGGTAGCTGTGTTGTCGTGGATGTGTAACCGTGATCGAATAACTTTGAACCAGCAAACTTGATCCCCTCAACTGAGTGAGTGGTACAGTTGCTACCAGTCACATCATACTTATCAATCGTGCGGCCTCTTCGCTTTGTACCGTCTTGCATGTTTGGCGTTTGAATTGGTGCTACACCGCCATTCCAAAGGTTTTCGAAGAATTTACGGGTGATTTTAGGATCTGCATCATCAATGCGGAAAGCGCGAGCACCCATTTCATAAAGTTCGTATCGGTAATACTTACGCGCATCTTCGTCTTGGAAAAAGTCTAAAATCCCATCCCCAGTGAAGGTGCTTTTATCAGTGCGTCCATAGCATCCATAGGTGTAGAGATAGATGTTGTTATTCTCATGCACCGAAACGAAAGCATGACCTGCACTTGTCGTTTCAGTCCAGAGGTAAACGCCGTTCAATAGCTGGTTATCTTCTGGTTTGCAGGTATTAGCAAAGGTGTTTTGCTTCTTCGCTGCCTGTGCATGTTGCACTGGCTCTTCAGGCGCTGTCGCCCAGGAAGGGGTATTCACCTCAACGGTGCCAGGCGCGATAAGAAAATTAGTACCCTGTGGACAACCGCAGAGGATTTCCGCACCATCCACGGCGACCGCGGCGCTATTTGAGCAGCGAGGATCACCGCTCACAATTACCCCCACTTTCCCGCATTTTGGGCAAGGAGTGGTCTTATCGCCGATATAGAGTTTCCACAAGCCCATAACAGACATACCGGGGCGGGCAGCAATACATTGTGCGCCTGTAGAGGTTTTATCTCCGTGTATACCAACGTTCTTACCGTGAACCGTGCAGCCCCTGTTAACCGATGCCATAGTGACCGCCTTATTTCAGAAAGTTTTCTGGCAACGATTCCCCTGCTCGGACTACTCTTCTTCCGGCATTTTGTGGGCAGCTAATAATTACATCGCCGTTATCAAGCGAGCTACCAACCAGGGCGAGAGATTCGCCTGGTATGTTTCCCGCACCATTGGCGATCTCCGCGGTCGTTCCATCTGGGTAACGCACTTCATCGCCAACACGAGACACGTTTAGCATTGTGCCGTCATCAAGTTTGATCTGTTGTCCGTTATATTTACTGAAAACTTTCCCACCATTACGTGTCAAGCTGCCCTCTGTCGCAATCAGATAAGCTGCTGTAACTGGATGAGCGAGATTGTAGGCATTCTGTTTTTCGATGAGAGAACGGGCGTCATCGTTCATTCCGGCGAGTTGTTTGGCTGTAAATGGTGATTTGTCAAAAGCTGCCAGCATTTCTGCGGTAAGTTCATTGGTGTATTGCTGCATAAGTCCCTCTACTTGTTATGGAAAAAATCATCGAGGTCATTTTACAAACAATAACCACATGCGCAACAAGCATTAGACTTAAGCGAAATTATGTTTCGTTACAACCAGTAAAGGGAGTTAGTCCTCCTCGAATGTCCTGGTGTATTTGCACTGCTCGGACGGTCTGATCGTCACTGTCTCTGTTCTGGTGGCATTTTCATATATGCACACCCTCGCGTTGTCTGTCTCCTGTTCGTCACTGAGAATCAGGGTTATCTGTCCGGCATTCGCCAGGGCTGGTAATAATGCCAACGCCAGCACAAGCAAGTGTTTCATGTGTCCCCCTTATAAGTCCATCTCATTGATCACACGGCTAACGGCTTGCTTGTCTAAATCCAGATAGCGCCTGGTGTCAGTGATGTTGCTGTGATTAAGCACGGTCATAGCTAAAGCGATGTTGTTTGCTGAACGCTTATAGATGGCATTCCCGCCAGCTTTGCGGAAGCTGTGAGCCGATACAGTGCCATGAATGCCGATAGCTTTTGCGGCTTCTGCGATTTGCTTGCTCACTTCTTCGCGTCGTACTGGTGCTTGCTTGTTCATCGAGCGGTTACGCTGGCTTCTGAACACATGCACATCATGCGGATACTCAGCACGGCGACGAGCTATCATCTGCACCACTGGAGCCGGAA
Source organism: Enterobacter sp. (assembly GCF_977039595.1). Taxonomy (NCBI): domain Bacteria; kingdom Pseudomonadati; phylum Pseudomonadota; class Gammaproteobacteria; order Enterobacterales; family Enterobacteriaceae; genus Enterobacter; species Enterobacter sp. Next base: position 54,998 of record NZ_CDRQYH010000022.1, on the reverse strand, counting down.
GGGTGAGGGCTTTACGCTTCCCTGTCTTCTGTTCTTCTATGTCTATCTCACCGTTGATCACTTCGTCAAAGCGTAACGCGACGGCATCCCCCACACGCAGTACGGCGGCTTGCATCATTAACGTAACGTCAGCTATTAGGCTCTTGTTATGAGCGTTTAGCCACTCCCTAATCGCTTTGGCTTGCTGTTCGTCTAACACGACTGCTCTGTTCAATTTACCCTCCTGCAAGGTCACATATCTAAACTTATTAAATAAACAATATGATCAATTTCAGTAAGTTGCATTATAAATGATCAAAAATCGAACTTCGTTATGTGTGGTAAATGGCGCGATTGTGTCCAGTGCTGAATGCGAAGATCAGGCACACCCAGATCGAAATCTGCATGATTTTTAAATATTTCCAACAAAATCATAATGTTGGCATTTATAAACATGTGTTTGAACATTGCCAAATCCTCAACTCTGCACGAAGAACGGCGGCAACAGCGGAACATCACACTACAAGGCTAAAGTGTCTTTAACGGCGGGGACGTCATCTCAGGACAGTCATTACCACAGTACCGACACGCAGGGCACCACCATTAATGCCGGCGAGAATGTCTCTGTTCGTGCCGGAAATGACATTGCCGGTATGGGGGTACAGATCGCGGGTAAACACGTGGCGCTGGATGCGGGGCGGGATATTCTGCTGTCTGCCTCCCAGAACACAACCCGCTCTGAGAGTAAAAACAGCGGCAGCCAGTTCAGCGTCGGTGTCGGTGTGAGCCTGATTGGTGCGCAAAACGGCATCTCGGTGGAGCTGGGAGCGTCACAGCATAAGGGTAAGGAAAACAGCCAGTCGCAGCGCAATACGAACAGCGTTGTCCATGCTGATGAACAGCTTACGGTGAACAGCGGACGCGACACCATCCTGAAAGGTGCGGAGCTGGAAGGTAACCGTGTAGTGGTCAACACCGGACGCGATCTCACCATCAGCAGCGTGCAGGATACGGCCAGTTATGACAGCAAGCAGTCTTCGTCAGGCGCGTCCCTTAGTCTGTGCATACCGCCACTGTGTTATGGTGCCTCTTCCGGTAGCGTCAGTGCATCGGGTGAGAATATCACCCAAAATGGTAAGAGCGTTGCTGAACAGAGCGGGATATTCGCAGGCAAGGGCGGCTTTGCCGTCACCACCGGAAATCATACCCAGCTTGACGGCGCGGTGATTGCATCCACGGCGTCTGCAGATAAAAATAGCCTCGACACGGGTACGCTGGGTTTCAGTAATCTCCACAACGAGAGCCAGACCAGCGGCAACGGCTACACGGTGGCGCTTTCCGGCAGCGCGGGCGGCAGCGGAAACGGTGAAAACCGCAACCTGGCACCAGCCATCGGTACGGGCCAGGCAGAAGAGAGCCACACAGGCACGACCTCATCAGCGGTGAGTGGCGGTAGCATTGTCATTCGCAACCCGGCGGGACAGAAACAGGATATTGCTGACCTGAGCCGTGATACGGCTGACGCCCACCACGGCGTGGACGTGAGCGGTGATGTGCAAAAGGTCAGGGATAACCTGGCGGTCCAGAGCGAAGGCTCGGCGCTGGCCACCTCTGCGCTGGATGCTTACGGCAAGTATGCGGAGCAGAAAGCGCGGGAATCCAATGCGGCGCTGGGCGCGAAGCTGGCGTCAGAAGGAAAACTGCAGGGCGATACCCCGCAGGAGCAGGAAGCGTTCCTGAAGACGCAGCCCGGATATCAGAATACCGAGTACGGTCCGGGGAGTGCCTTCTGGACGAAGGGTAGCGCAGCGGCGGGATTACTGGCAGGTGCGCTTGGCGGTAACCTTAAGGCAGGCGCGGCAGCGGGTGCAGCCCCCCTTCTGGCGACCCTGGTCAAGGAGCAGAAAGACCCGACAGCCCGTGCCGCGCTGCACGGTATTGTGGCGGCGGCGCTGACGCAGCTGAGTGGCGGGAGCAGTGCTGATGGCCTGAAGGCCGGCGCCATAGGAGCCATTACGGCCTCGGCGATGACCGACCATCTGGTCAGTGCGCTGTATGGAGATAAAAAATCCAGTGACCTGACGCCAGAGGAAAAACGGCTGGTCAGTAGCCTCGTGAGTATCGCGGGTGGTCTGGCGGGCGCTGCGGTGACAGATGGCAGCGTCTCCATGGCGGCGACGGCGTCAGAAACGGCGAAGGTGGAGGTTGAGAATAACTCGCTGGGTGTCGTTATACAGGGCGGTAAACTGGCTGCACAGGGATGTCTGAAAATTTCTGCTTGCCGTGATCGCCTGGTTGCCAGTGGTCTGGGTGCTTTACTTGGGATTGGTGCATCCACATCAGCAATGGATACATTGTCACAAGATGAGCAGTTGCATCTGATCTATGTGGCCTCGCTCAATGATCCTTCCCAGCTCAGTCAGTTAAATGATGCTCAGAAAGCGGCCTATGAGTCCCTGACAGGTAAGACAATCACCAGTACTGGTGGTACGCAGGTCATCAACCCGGGACCATCAAATACTGGTGGAGACCAGACTGTAACCGGAAATACGCCCTCCAACACAGGGAATAATAGTGTAGCAACCGGAGGGATAAATCATACTGGTAATACCAACGGTGATGGAGCGTCAAACAATAATGGCTGGACGACAACTACGCCTGTTCCGGATTCTCCTTCACTGGATGATCTTTTCTATCAGAACGAGAAGATCCCCGGCCTTGAAAATGTTCGCCCTGAAAATCCCGGTTATCCAGCCAATCAGAGTGTTATTGAAAAAATGAACGAACCTAAGTTTATTGCCTGGATAGGCAATACAGATTGTACGGATTGCTCAGATATCGCACCTAAGCTTCTCGATGCAGCTGGCGGGCACGGAAAAATTATTGAAGCAAGGCCGACGACTCCGTACAACTTAAATGTGTATGAAAATGGAAAAATTGTACATGAACAAGCTTTCCATCAGGTTTATACCGATGGTCAGTATGTTTACGATCCAAGAGTGTCCTTAAAACCGATTCCTAAGGGAGATTGGGAAAAACATATCAAATCTATAAATCAGGGAAGTGTTACGATCTCTGATAAATTACAGGGGTTAAAATAATGTTTCCGATAGGTAAGAAAGAAACAATCTTGTTGGACTTCATTGGTTCTCTTGGAAAACTGGAGTGGTTACATTATCAGAGCCGTATTGAAGATGAATGGATAAATGACCATTTTGAAAAAATTGATCGCTCTAAGTACCCTCCTTATACCAGTTTTCGTTTTGAAAAAGAGGTTCCAGAAGTTATCACCTTACTGGAAGATGCGATTCAATCGTATAAAGGTAAAGTTGAGTGGTGTATGACCCATCATCCGAAAGAGTATGGTACTGGTGTTAATCATCGTATTTTGCCTACATTTGTTAAAAATCTCAGAGCGAGTGAAGGTATGGAAGATGTTAACGAGTATATTGAAAACCATTATCCTGATTTTGGCCCAATCGCCTATGAAGATCTTGTTGGACTGACGGAGCATGTTCAATTAGTTTTCAAAAATGCTGGATATGGCGCATAAATTTTCTTTATATGCTCTGTAATAACATTTTGATATGGAGTCTTAAACCGTTATAAGTACGGACGGAAAAAAGTGTCAGGTGGCTATTTTAGTCCGAATGCCTTAACAATAATGGCTAGCGCCATCTATCCTGGCATCTGCGCATTTCTTTGTTTTGTAGACCCGGTAAGCGAATCGCTACCGGGCCATGGCAGATTAATTATTGACTCATCACCCTTTCGGGAACACCCAAACATGCTTCTCCGGCAGCGAAAGATGGCAGTGCTGCGGATCCCGAACCTCATGCCCATACGCACGAATGACAAAATCATCCCCCACCGTGCGGAACAGGTATTCCCAGCGGTCGCCGAGATACATGCTGGTAAGCAGCGGCAGCTCAAGCTGATTTTCCCCTGGCCCCTCGACTACCGCCACGCGCTCGACGCGGATCACCGCCGTGGCTTCATCACCGCTCTGCACCCCTTCACCGGCCTGACCCCACAGCACCCAGCCTTTTCCTTCGATACGCGCTCTGCCGTCGCGCACTTCGGTGACTTTGCCGTGCAGGCGGTTGTTGCTGCCCATAAACTCGGCGGTAAACAGCGTTTTCGGCGAGCCGTACATCTCCTGCGGCGTGCCCTGTTGCTCAATTTTGCCGTTGTTGAGCAGCAGGATGCGGTCGGATATGGACATCGCTTCGTTCTGGTCGTGCGTCACCATCAGCGCGGATAGCCCGAGCTTGATAATCAGCTCGCGCAGGAACACGCGGGCCTCTTCGCGCAGCTTGGCGTCGAGGTTGGAAAGCGGTTCGTCCAGCAAAATCACCGGCGGGTTGTACACCAGCGCACGGCCGATCGCCACGCGCTGCTGCTGCCCACCGGAGAGCTGGTGCGGGTGCCGTTTGCCAAGATGGCCCAGACCAAGCTGGTCCAGCACGTCCTGCACGCGCTGCTGGATCTCTTTGGCCGGGACTTTGCGCAGCTTGAGCGGATAGGCCACGTTCTCAAACACGGTTTTGTGCGGCCACAGGGCATAGGACTGGAATACCAGCCCCAGGTTACGCTCTTCCGCCGGGACCTCGCTGCGCGGCGTGCCGTCGTAAACTTTATTGTTGCCAATCACAATCGACCCCTGGGTCGGTTTTTCCAGACCCGCGACGGCGCGGAGCAGGGTGGTTTTGCCGCTGCCGGAGGGGCCTAACAGGGAGACCACTTCGCCGCGCTTCAGGTTCATGGAGACACCTTTTAAAACAGGATTGTCGCCGTAGGTTAAGTGCAGATCGTCAACCGCTAATTCAATCATGTATTTTTACTCCGAAACGAAGGGCAATGCCCAGACCTACCACGACCAGCAGGATGTTAATGAAAGAGAGCGCCGCCACGATATCAATGGCACCCGCGGCCCAGAGGGAAACCAGCATCGAGCCAATGGTCTCCGTGCCGGGTGAAAGCAGGTACACACCCGTTGAGTATTCGCGCTCAAAGATCAGGAACATCAGCAGCCACGAACCGATAAGACCGTAGCGGGAGAGCGGGATGGTGACGTGGCGGGTGATCTGCCCGCGCGTCGCCCCGGTACTGCGCGCCGCCTCTTCAAGCTCCGGCCCTACCTGCAGCAGCGTGGAAGAGATAAGCCTCAGCCCGTAAGCCATCCACACCACGGTATAGGCCAGCCAGACGCTGAAAATGGTGCTGCGCAGCGAACGCAGCCAGACGATGACGTTTTCACGCATCCAGTCGGTCCAGGCAAACCCGGAAAGCCAGCCGGATTTCAGCGAGTTATCCAGCCACATCGGCAGGAACAGGAACACCCACAGGAACGCCAGACCCGCCAGCAGGCCAGGCACGGCGCGCGGCACCAGCACGCTGTAGTCCAGGAAACGCGTGGTGTTGTCCGGCTTACGGTGCATGGCAATGCCGACAAACAGGTAGCACACCACGGCCAGCGCGCCGCCAATGACGCCAATCGCCATGGAGTTAACGATGGCGCGCAGCAGGTTGGGCTGCGCCCAGATGGTGCGGAAGGTGTTCAGAGAAAGCTCGTCCCACAGCGAAACGCCCACGCCCCAGTTGGAGATAAACGCGCGCAATACCACGCCGAGCAGCGGAACGCCGATGGTGACGGTGAGCCAGAAGGCAATCACTCCGCCAGCCACCCAGCGCCATTTACCCAGCGGCAGCGCGCGGGCCTGCGAAGCCTTACCCTTCATGGTGACGAAGCGGTTGGCGGTGCGCATCAGGCGACGCTGGAGCATCACCAGCGGGATGGTGATGCAGATCAGCACCACGGCAACCGCCGCCATCAGGTTATAGGATGGGGTGCCCATCTTGTTCGTCAGCTTATAGAGATAGGTCGCCAGAACCATGTTGCCTTCCGGGTCGCCGAGGACCAGCATCAGGCCAAACACTTCCAGCCCCAGGAAGAACAGCAGCACGGTGGCGTACAGAATGGACGGGCGCACCATCGGCAGGCTGACGGAGGTCATCACCTGCCAGGGCGACGCGCCCGCGGTGCGCGCGGCTTCTTCCACGTCGGAGCCCACGCTGCGCAGCGCTGACGAGATATACAGATAGGCGTGCGGGACGTGCGTCAGGCCGGCGATGACCACAATGCTCGACATGTCGTAGATGTTCCACGGCACAAAGCCAATCAGCGCCTGAGCCCACTGGGAGAGAAAGCCCACCGGACCGGCGGCCACCACGTAGCCGAAGCCCAGCACCATCGGTGAAACGAAGATCGGGACCAGGATCAGCGGCTCAATCAACCGGCGACCGGGCAGGTCGGTACGCACCATCAGAAACGCCAGCACGCCGCCCAGCGGAATGGAGATAAAGACCAGCCCGAAAGCAAGAATAAAGCCGCTTTTCAGGGCCTTATAAAAATCAGGGTCGGTGAAAATAAATTCAAATGATTCAAAGCTCCACTCTTTTGACGGCGAAAAGAACGGGGCGGACAGGAAGCTCTGTATCACGATAAACGACAGCGGGGTGTAGATAACCAGGGCGGTTATCAGCACGACGATGCCTCGCGGCAGGCTTTGCCACTTTCTGCGTAATGTATTCATGGGGTATCCCTGGTGTTGCGGCCCAGAAAAACGAACTCAGTCGATAAGGGAGCGCGGCGGTCAGCGCCGCGCTCAGACGCTTATTTACCGGCGGCGGTACGCCACTCTTTGATGTACTCCAGGCGTTTTTTCGGCTGCAGGTATTCCAGCAGCGTTTCATCAACCGGAATTGGCTTCAGCGCGTTGCCGAGGATTTTGGTCAGGCCGTCGATATCATTTTTCCCTTCGATATCGTTACGAATGGAGGGGATGTCCGCCTGATTGGCCAGAATGTTTTGCCCTTGTTCAGACAGCACGTAGTCCAGCCACAGCTTCGCGGCATTGCTGTTTTGCGATTGCTGGCTGATGAACGATACGCGCGACAGCACCAGGGTGTAATCTTTTGGATAGGAAATGCCGAGCGAAGGATCGTTCTTCGCGCGCGCTTCCGCGTAGGAACCGAGGATGTTGAAGCCGATCAGGTTTTCACCGGAGGAGACGCGCTCCATCATGGTGCCGGTAGACGACTGCACCGACAGGCCTCCTTTGGCGACGTCGGCCAGGGTCTTGAAGTAGTTAGGATCGGCGTTGTGATCCTGCACCGAAAGCATAAAGCCCAGACCCGATTTTTCGATGTCGTAGGTGGTGACTTTGTTCTTGAATTTGTCCGTCTGGCTGGCAATCAGCTTCGCCAGTGCGGCGTGAGAGTCCGGCACGTCGCCGGCCGGGATCAGACGCTTGTTGTAGATAAAGACCACCGGCTCATAGGTAGTGCCGTATGCCTTATCCTTCCAGACCGCCCATTTCGGCAGCTGGCTTTGCTCCGGCGATTTATACTCCATGGCGTAGTCGGTGGCGAGCTTCAGGCCGGTGTCCATCGAGGAGCTCCAGACCACGTCGCCGCTCACGCCGCCGGAGGCCTGTTCGCTGATGAAACGGTTGTACAGCTCGGTGCTGTTCATGTCGTTGTATTCGACTTTAATGCCTGGATAGGTTTTTTCGAAGCCCTGGATCAGCGGTCCGGCAGCTTTGATGTCGGTGGTGGAGTAAATAACAACCTTGCCCTCTTTCGTGGCGGCATCAACCACTTTTTGATACTCAGCAGGATAACCCTGCGGCAGGGCAGACAGTGCAGAAGCAGAGAACAGTACGGTAGCGGTAAGCAGAGAAATTCGGAACGTGTTCGACATTATAGTTAACCTTTTAGTTACATTTGAGGAACTAATTGTCAACATAGCGTAAAGCGCGCCTCCGACAATAGGGAGGCGAGGGCAATGATTCCGAAGTGTGATTGTCGCCGTCGTTTCAGCAATTAACACCATAAAATCCGCGAACGTTAGTTTACGAACGGTTCTGGATTACGGTTTATCGGGGGCTTTGCGGTATAACCGGCGAGGATGACCAATATTGCCATACAGCATTTCGATGCTGATTAACCCACTCTCCACGCAGTATTCGAGGTAGCGACGCCCCGTGGTTTTGCTGATCCCCACGTTTTCCACCACCTCTTCAACCGACATCGCGCTGTCGGGATGCTCGGCGAATAGGCGTTTTATCCGCTCCAGCGTCTGGGGTTCAATGCCCTTTGTGGACGGCGTAACGGAGGCTTCCGCGGCGGGCAGATGAAACAGGCGATCCAGCGCATGCTGGTCGACCACCTTCACCTGTTGTACGGTGTGGATGAAGCGCATAAACCGCTCCAGCGAGGCGTGCAGGCGCTGGAAAAAGACGGGCTTGATGAGGTAGTCAAACGCGCCGCTGCGCATGGCGTGGCTGCAGGTCTGCATATCGCTGGCCGCGGTGATGAAGATTACCGAACACTCATAGCTTTTCAGTAGCGGATTATCAATTAACTCCACGCCTTTACCGTCCGGGAGATAGTTGTCCAGCAGGATAAGCCGCGGCTGATGCTGACGAATCAGGCGGCATGCCTGCTCAATCGACGCGGCGATGCCCACCACGCGCAAATGAAAATTCTGCTCGATATACTCGCGATGCAGCTCCGCCAGGTGCGGCTCATCTTCAACGATCACAACGTCAATTGCTCGGGTCATGCTTTTGCCCATTCGGAATAAACACAGAAAAAATAGTCCCTTGTGGCGTGTTGTCGGCAATCTCAATAGTGCCGCCAGCCTTGTCGATATATCCTGCCACCAGATACAGGCCAATACCGTGCTCGGTGCCCACAATGTCGTTTTCGCTGTCCGGCTTGCTGCTGAATCCATGGCGGAAAATGTGCGGCTTCAACGCATCGTCCACCCCGCAGCCCCGGTCAGCCACCTCGATCAGAAGCTCCTGGTTGCGGTCTGAAATGTAAAGCTCTACCGGCGCGGGGACCGGTGCCTTAAGGGTCGCGTCCACCGCGTTGTCCAGCAGATTTCCAATAACCGACATCAGCTCCGTTTCGTTGAGCGTGGCGGGCATGCGGGTGAGCTGGCAGGCGGGATCAAACAGCAGCTCGATGCCTTTTTCGCGCGCGCTAACGTATTTGCCTAACAGCAGCCCACACAGCGCGGGAGAGGAAAAACGGGCGGAGACAAAGTCCAGCACCCGCTGCGCGCCTTCGGACTGCACCTGAATGTAACGAATCGCCTCGTCATAGTGTTTCATCTGCAGCAAGCCCACCAGCGTGGCGGTCCAGTTCAGCTGCTCGTGGCGCATAATGCGCAGGTTATCCGCATAGCGCTTGATCTGACTGAGCTGGCTGCTGAGGGTGTTGATGTCATTTTTGTCGCGAAAGCTATAGACCCAGCCGCTTTCAACGCCCGGTTCGACCTCAATGGCTACCCGGTTGACGATCAACTCGCGCTGGTTCAGCACCGCAATCTGGTCGTGGCTGCCAGCGCTCACCGAGGCGTAGCGCTGGGATAAAAAGCCCGGCGACGTCTGAAGAACGTCTGCCAGCGGTTTACCGATAAGTTCTTTCTCACTTTGCCGAATATCCAGCATTTCTCGTGCGGCGCGGTTAATTAAAATCAGCTGCTTCTCTTCATTGACGGCAAATACCCCTTCGTACATGGCTTCTAGTAGCGCGCGCTGCTGCAAAACCAGCTGAGCGATATCTTTTGGCTCCAGTCGGAACATCTGTTTTTTGAGATTGCGGGTAAACAGCCAGGAGAACATAAACAGCAGCAGCAGAAGAGCCGCACCGTACAGCCCGGACTGCCAGAGAATACGGGCGTTAATGTTGGCAATATAGGAGGTCAGATAGCCGACCGAGACAATACCAATCACCTGATGCTGCGCGTTGAAGATGGGCGCTTTGCTGCGTAGCGACACGCCAATCCCGCCCTGACGCACGGAAATAATGGTTTTGCCCTTTAACACCTCGGCATTATCCCCGCCGATCATCGGTAAATTAATACGCTCCGGGGATTCCGAATGATAAAGGTGCTGTTCCTCGGTATCGCCAATCACAATGTAGCTGGCATCGCTTTCGGCGCGCAGCGGCTGAATTAACCGGGCGATGCCGGGGATATCCCGGGCCGCAACCATTGCCGCCAGACCCGGCATCAGCGCGATCTGGCTGGCCTGAACCCGGGCGCGCTGGCCGAGATCGTGATGGAGCTGCCGGTCAATAAAATGAAACAGGATCGTTCCCAGCAGAACTAACAGCAGGCAGGAGAAGCACACCAGCGCTAAAAACAGCTTTACCTGAAAAGAGAGTCTGCGTTTCATTCAACCTGCGCAAGTTATGCAAAAGTGACATTTTCCGAGCCTGACATGCGCCACTAGCGGACGCAATCTAACAAGAAAAGAGTTGTGACCTGGCTTTTCGTTTTCAACGATATAGCCAGCAGGATCCCGTCAGGCTATTCTTCATTCAGCACGATAATAATTACAGAGGCAATGTCATGGATAAAGAGCTACTGGATGCGGGTTACCGGGCCTATACCGGCGAGAAAATTGACGTTTACTTCAATACCGGGATCTGCAAACACTCCGGTAACTGCGTGCGTGGCAGCGCAAAGCTGTTTAATCTCAAACGTAAACCGTGGATCATTCCCGATGAAGTGGACGTTGAAACGGTTGTCCGCGTGATTGATACCTGCCCGAGCGGTGCGCTGAAGTATCGCCAAAAATAAGCGAGGAACCATGGATATTCTGGAAGGCCATAACAAGTTTTACGTGAATGATGCGAACGGCAATCAGGTCGCGGAGATTGTCTTCGTACCGACCGGCGAGCACCTGAGCATTATCGAGCACACCGACGTGGATGAGAGCCTGAAAGGGCAGGGCGTCGGTAAACAGCTGGTAGCGAAAGTGGTGGAGAAGATGCGCGGTGAGAACCGTAAAATTATCCCGCTGTGCCCGTTCGCGAAACATGAGTTTGATAAAACGCGGGAATATGACGATATTCGGGCGTAAATAACACCGGCGATGGCCGGTGTTTTTTTCATCTCGCCTGCTCAAATAGCAATATCAACGCGATCAGCACCATTATCCCTCCCGATGCCATGCTTACCAGACGCGCCGCCTGTGGCCGGGTCGCCAGCACCGCTTTCGAACCATACCCCACCAGCAGATAGACCAGCGTACAGGTGATAAGGTGCATCATCCCAAGCGCGGACATCTGCATCGCTATCGACCAGCTTCCGGTCGGGTCCGTAAACTGCGGAAGCAGCGCCAGGAACAGTAAAAACACTTTTGGGTTTAGGCCGCTAGTGCAGAGCCCTTTCACCGCCCACTGCCTCCAGTTTCCCGCATGGTGGGTGGCCTTTTCCGGTGCGGCAGGGTGACGCAACAGTCCGATGCCAAGCCACAGGAGATACGCGGCTCCCGCGACGGTCAGCCCGGTTAACGCCAGCGGATGTTGAGCAATCACTACGCCCACGCCAGCCACCACAACCAGCGTGGCTAACAGATGCCCGGACATTAACCCCATCACTGCCGGTACCACGCGTCGCCCGTTAATCCCGGCGCTAATGGCGTAGGCCCAGTCGGCACCCGGCGTCATGATAAGCAGAAAAGAAACCACCCAAAAGCCGGCCACAATACTCATTTCCATCTTCCTGAAGACTCCCGCAGTGCGTCAAACGTTGAGAAAAAGAATATCGCTAACTCTGCGAAATAGGCTTTCAATGTTATGCTCGCAACACGGTGAAATTGAGAAAATCTTCCACATGGATAGCATCGATCGAAAAATTCTTGCTGAGCTACAGTCTGATGGCCGCTTATCCCTGACCGAGCTGGCGGAAAGAGTGAATCTGAGCCTATCGCCGTGTCATCGGCGCGTGCGGGCGCTGGAGCAAAGCGGGGCGATAACGGGATACCGTGCCAGCCTCGACCCCGCCAAAATGGGGTTTAACTTCCTGGCAATAGTGTTTGCGACGCTAAAGGAGGGGGACCGAAAGGCGGTTAGCGCGTTTGAAGCGGCGGTGGAGGAGATCCCGCAGATCGTGCTGGCCCAGCGCCTGTTTGGCGATCCCGATTATCTGATGCACGTCGTGACCCGCGACCTGTCCGCTTTCCAGAAACTCTACGACGAGAAGCTCTCCGCCATGCCCGGCGTGCAGCACCTTCGATCTACGCTTGTCATGAAAACGGTGGTGCAGGACAGGCCTTTTCCGCTGGGATCAGCTGGGCGAGACTGAGAGACATGCCCGGCAGAACGCCGGGCATGCAGGGCGTTAGCCGACAAACATCACCGACACGCACAGCACCCCGACGATCAGCGTCAGCAGGTTGCCAATGGAGCGGTACTGTTTCAGGGAGGGGATCAGATACGTCGACAGCGTCGGCATGATAAACAGGATCATGGCGATAAGCGGGCCGCTGATGGCGTAAATCATCGAAATGGCGTTCGGGTTAATGCAGCAGACGGCAAAGGTGATTAACGACACCCCCATAATGGAAATCGCGCGGTTAAAGGCGCGGCTCTTTTTCACCCCCACCTGACTGAGCGACGACTTCACGATCTCCGTCGCCCCTTCAATCACCCCAAAATAGGTGCCGAGGAACGATTTCGACATCGCAATTATCGCCACGACAATCCCGGAAATGCCCAGCCACGCCGGTGAAGAAGGCATCATCGACAGCGCGGACAGGATAGTCACCCCTTGCTCTTTGGCGGCCACAATGTACGACGGCGGAATTGAGAGCAGGCAGCTGAAGACAAAGAACAGCACGCTCAGGCAAATGATCAGGTACGCCACCTTCATGATCTTTTTACATTTATCCATGGCGCCATCGGCAAACTTCTCGCGACGGTCAACGGCAAACGTGGAGATAATCGGGGTATGGCTGAACGCAAACACCATCACCGGGATCGAAATCCAGACCTGGTGCAGCGTGTGGCGATCGACGGCCATCTGGCTGGTCAACAGCGAGGGCTGCCAGCTGCCTATCAGATAGAGCGAGACAAACAGGAAATAGGCAATCAGCGGAAACACCAGAAAGCCCATCACTTTTATCGTGATATGCCGTCCCATCAGGAAGATCAGATTCAGGACCAGCACCACGCCCAGGCTGACCAGCACGCGAACGGCGGTATCAACCGTCAGGTGTTTCGCCAGCTGCTCCGTGAGCGAGTTGGTGATGGCCACTGCATAAATCTGCACCACCACAAAGAAGGCGATGAAATAGAGCGTGGTAATCAGGTTGCCAATCTTCCTGCCGTAATAGTGCGAGACGGCGCCGGTGATCCCCTCGTTGCCTTTCGTTTTCGACGACAGAATAAATTGCGCCAGCGCTCTGTGCGGCCAGTAGGTTAAGGGGTAGGCCACGAGGGCGGTAATAAACAGGACAATTGCGCCTGCGGAGCCCAGCTGAATGGGCAGGAACAGCGTTCCTGCGCCCACGGCCGTGCCGTAGAGAGCGAAACTCCAGAGAGTCTCATCTTTTGACCAAATTTTCGACATTAGAGCAACGTTTCAACTATCAAACCATCGGAATGGAGTGCAATTTACCATAGTTATGCACCGAGAGCGCAGTTGCTTCGAAGGTGAATGGCCGGAGCGGGCGTCCGGCCAGAAGGTGTTTAGCCTGCCAGGGCGCGCCGTTGCTGGCGACGCTTAAGAAATTTCTCGCGAAGGCAATCGTACGCCCAGTTATAGAACATGGTGTACGGCAGGAAGAACAGGAAGAAACCTATTTCCAGTGTGAATGCCTGCAGCAGGGTAACGCCCAGCACGGCGGCGACAATCGACACGCCAATCACAATAAACCCGCATTCAAACCCAAGCGCATGCAGCGCACGCACTTTTGCCGTACGTTTGACCCGCTGAACGGGCCAGAAGCGGTCGAAGCCGAAGTTATAAATAATGTTCCACAGCATGGCGGTGGTCGCCAGAACAATGGTCAACCCGCCCATTTCCACCACGGAACGCTGCATAAGCCACGCCGCGGTAGGGGCGAGGATCGCCGTCGCAATCCCTTCAAAACAGACAGCATGAAAGATCCGCTCCGGCAGTTTACGTTGGAGTGCATCCTGATGTTGCATAGCGATAGACCTCGTTAAATCGCCGGTATGGGCGTTGATGTGGCCTATTTTCATCGCTAAAGCTGATATATTAAAGATAGTATCCATCGCTAAAGTAGATAGGTTATGCGCTATTCACCCGAAGCTCTTAACGCGTTTGTCGAGACCGTTGCGGCAGGCTCTTTCTCTGCGGCCGCACGCCGGCTGCGCAAAAGCCAGTCGACGATCAGCACGTCCATTGCCAATCTTGAAGCCGATCTGGGCTTCGAGCTGTTTGACCGCTCTGCGCGCCAGCCGGTATTGACGGCCCAGGGGGAACAGGTGCTGGGCTATGTGCAGGCTATTCTCGCCGCCAGTACGCGGCTGGATGAGCTGGCGGTGTCGCTATCGGCGCAAACGGAGGCGCGTCTGACGTTTGTCCTTTCCGATACCCTTAACCCGGACGTGCTGGAAGAGATGATGAAACAGTTTGACGCGCGCTTTCCCCATACGGAATTCGAATGTCTGATTGGCGAGGAGGAGGACGTGATCGATCTGCTGCAAAAGGAGCGCGCGCAGGTTGGCCTCACCGAAGCGCGAGACGGTTACCCTACGGATATCGGCGCCATCCGGCTGCCGATGCAGACCCGCATGGCGATCTATGTCGCGACCACGCATCCGCTCGCCGGACAACATGACGTTCAGCGTGACGAGCTGCACGGCTGGAGGGAGCTGCGGCTGAGCACCTATCTTGAGCGCGAGGCGGAGATCGCGCGCGGGCCCGTCTGGTCAGCCCCGAATTACCTGTTACTCTTGAGTATGGCGGTACAGGGATTTGGCTGGTGCGTGTTGCCGTGCGCGCTGGTGGATGAATTTGCCGCCGCGAAATCCCTGGTACAGCTCAATGTTCCCGGCTGGCCGCGGGCGATCGGCATCGATCTACTGTGGAATAAACGATCTCCTCCCGGCATTGCCGGAAGCTGGCTGCGGCAGTATCTGCAGGATGCGCGCTGATCCTTGTGATTAATCTCACTATTTTTAAACAATTAAGATAATTGCCAGTAACAATCCTCTACTATCGTCATGTCATTTAACACAGAGGTCGTGATGAAAGATGTCGTTATAGTGGGTGCGTTGCGTACAGCTATCGGCTGTTTTCAGGGATCGCTCGCGCGTCACTCCGCGGTTGACCTGGGCAGCGTGGTGGTGAAAGCGCTGGTGGAACGTAGCGGGATCGCAGCACATGAAGTTGATGAGGTGATCCTGGGACAGGTTCTCACGGCCGGTGCCGGGCAAAACCCTGCGCGTCAGGCGGCGCTGAAGGGCGGGCTGCCCAATACCGTCTCCGCCATCACCATCAACGACGTCTGTGGTTCAGGATTGAAAGCGCTGCATCTCGCGACGCAGGCCATTCAGTGTGGTGAGGCGGACGTGATCATTGCGGGCGGACAAGAGAATATGAGCCGCGCGCCGCACGTGTTGACCGACAGCCGGACCGGCGCACAGCTGGGCAACAGTCAGCTGCTCGACAGCCTGGTGCATGACGGGCTGTGGGACGCATTCAACGATTATCACATGGGCGTGACGGCTGAAAACCTGGCGCGCGAGTATGGCATCAGCCGTGAGGTGCAGGATGCCTATGCGCTAAGCTCGCAGCAAAAAGCGCGTGCGGCGATCGATTCCGGTCGTTTTCGCGACGAAATTGTCCCGGTCAGCACGCAGCGTCAGAGCGGCGAGCATGTCGTCGTAGATACCGATGAACAGCCGCGCACTGACGCCAGTGCTGAAGGCCTGGCCAGGCTGAACCCCGCGTTTGAAATGCAGGGCTCAGTGACTGCGGGAAATGCCTCTTCCATTAACGACGGCGCTGCCGCCGTTATGATGATGAGCGAAAGCAAAGCTCTTGAGCTCGATCTCCCCGTCCTGGCCCGCATTAAGGCGTTCGCGAGCGTGGGGGTTGATCCTGCGTTAATGGGGATCGCACCGGTCTACGCGACCCGCCGCTGCCTGGAGCGTGCGGGGTGGCAGCTTTCGGATGTGGATCTGATTGAAGTGAACGAAGCCTATGCCGCTCAGGCGATCTCCGTCGGAAAAATGCTTGAGTGGGATCCGCTGCGAGTCAATGTTAACGGTGGGGCGATCGCGCTGGGTCATCCTATCGGGGCGTCCGGCTGCCGGATCCTTGTTTCTCTGGTCCACGAAATGAAAAAGCGCAATGCCCGCAAAGGAATTGCCACGCTTTGTATAGGCGGCGGGCAAGGGGTGGCGCTGGCCATCGAACGCTAAACTCTTCTTATTAAAAAACCTCCTCCGGGAGGTTTTTTTTCGCGCCCTTTTTCTCCTGGCGGCTTAATTGTGATCCGAACACCATTTCCGTTATAAACAAAAATAAAAATGAAACGTTGTTTTAAATTTCATTGAAAAGCCCGCTTTATGCCGATAGTAT
Source organism: Enterobacter sp. (assembly GCF_977039595.1). Lineage (NCBI taxonomy): Bacteria > Pseudomonadati > Pseudomonadota > Gammaproteobacteria > Enterobacterales > Enterobacteriaceae > Enterobacter > Enterobacter sp. The sequence continues at coordinate 38,599 of NZ_CDRQYH010000022.1, read as the reverse complement.
GTGCTCATTATGAAAAACGGAACGCTGTTTCGTTTATTTCCGCCTTCGGGCATGACCACATCTGGAGGTTACCGTGGACGTCAGAGAAAGCATCCACAGTGCGCACGCCAAAACGCTGGATACTCAGGGGCTGCGCAATGCGTTTTTAGTCGAGCAGGTATTCGAGGCCGACAGGTACACTATGGTTTACAGCCATATCGACCGCATTATTGTGGGCGGAATTATGCCCGTCACGAAAACCGTCTCCGTTGGCGGCGAGGTCGGTAAACAGCTGGGCGTAAATTATTTCCTCGAACGTCGCGAGCTGGGTGTGATTAACATCGGCGGGCCGGGCACCATCACCGTAGACGGACAGTGCTATGAGATTGGCCATCGCGAGGCGCTGTACGTGGGTAAAGGGGCGAAAGACGTGGTCTTTGCCAGCATCGACGGCAGCAGGCCTGCGAAGTTTTACTACAACTGTGCGCCGGCTCACGCCACCTGTCCAACCAAAAAAGTGACCCCGGCAGACGTCGCGCCCGTGACGCTGGGCGACAACCTCACCAGCAACCGCCGCACCATCAATAAGTACTTCGTGCCGGACGTGCTGGAGACGTGCCAGCTGAGTATGGGATTGACCGAGCTTGCGCCAGGCAACCTGTGGAACACCATGCCATACCCACGAGCGCCGCATGGAAGTCTACTTCTACTTCAATATGGATGAGGACGCCTGCGTGTTCCACATGATGGGGCAGCCGCAGGAAACGCGCCATATCGTGATGCACAACGAGCAGGCGGTGATTTCACCGAGCTGGTCTATTCACTCCGGCGTTGGGACAAAAGCCTACACCTTTATCTGGGGAATGGTGGGCGAAAACCAGGTCTTTGATGATATGGACCATGTTGCGGTCAGCGATCTGCGGTAGTCGCAGGCAGTGAAGCATAAACCTGCCTGTGAGTGACAGGCTCTGAAAGAGTAAGGAATAAACATGATTCTGGATGCATTCTCCCTGCAGGGGAAAGTGGCGGTGGTTTCCGGATGTGATACCGGGCTGGGTCAGGGGATGGCGTTAGGCCTGGCGGAAGCGGGCTGCGATATCGTCGGGATTAATATCGTTGAGCCTACAGAAACCATCGAGCGCGTGACGGCTCTGGGACGCCGTTTCCTGAGCCTGACCGCCGACCTGCGTAAAATCGATACCATTCCTGAACTGCTGGATCGCGCGGTAGCGGAATTTGGTCATATCGACATTCTGGTCAACAACGCCGGGCTGATTCGCCGTGAAGATGCGATCAACTTCAGCGAACGCGACTGGGACGACGTGATGGACCTTAACATCAAGAGCGTATTTTTCATGTCCCAGGCGGCGGCGAAGCATTTTATTGCGCAGGGGAACGGCGGCAAGATCGTGAATATTGCCTCTATGCTCTCGTTCCAGGGGGGAATCCGCGTGCCGTCTTACACCGCGTCCAAAAGCGCCGTGATGGGCGTGACCCGCCTGCTGGCAAACGAGTGGGCGAAACATAATATCAATGTGAATGCCATTGCGCCGGGTTACATGGCGACCAACAACACGCAGCAGCTGCGCGCAGACGAGCAGCGCAGCGCGGAAATACTTGACCGTATTCCGGCGGGGCGCTGGGGTCTGCCGGGCGATCTGATGGGGCCGGTAGTGTTTCTGGCCTCGTCGGCATCGGACTATATCAACGGCTACACCGTGGCGGTTGATGGCGGCTGGCTGGCGCGATAACCCGCATCGGGTCTGGACCTCTGCTTTCGGGCGGAGGTTTTTTTGCTCAAAAATTGTCAAAGTCCATATGGGTAAACACGAAAAATCCATACTAAAAAATCATGAACGACATCCGTCACACTTTTAATTCTGAAAAATTAATGCATTAGTAAAATAACGTGATTATTAAGCGTTAGTTGAAATTGTAATGTCCATCACAGATCGCTATGTCGCAGCGAAATAATCCATATCTTCACCTTTTCCCACCTGACACTTTTCCTCGCTTTCTCGTAATTTCATTTAACGAATTTTGCTGTTGAGGCAGGAAAAATATGACATCGATAAATGACTCTACCCTAATGCCCGCTGCGCTGCGTGATACTCGCCGCATGAACCAGTTTGTCTCCATTGCCGCCGCCGTGGCGGGCCTGTTATTTGGACTGGATATCGGCGTTATTGCCGGCGCATTACCGTTTATTACCGATCACTTTACCCTCAGCAGTCGCCTGCAGGAGTGGGTGGTGAGCAGCATGATGCTCGGTGCGGCCATCGGCGCGCTGTTCAACGGCTGGTTGTCGTTTCGTCTGGGGCGCAAATACAGCCTGATGGTCGGGGCAATTCTGTTCGTTGCCGGCTCCATTGGCTCGGCGTTTGCCGCTAACGTTGAAATCCTGCTGCTTTCCCGCGTGCTGCTGGGCGTGGCGGTGGGGATTGCGTCCTACACCGCGCCGCTTTATCTCTCCGAAATGGCGAGCGAAAACGTGCGCGGCAAGATGATCAGCATGTATCAGCTGATGGTCACGCTGGGTATTGTGCTGGCGTTTCTGTCTGACACCTACTTCAGCTACAGCGGCAACTGGCGCGCGATGCTCGGCGTGCTGGCCTTACCGGCGCTGGTGCTGATCGTCCTGGTGATTTTCCTGCCAAATAGCCCGCGCTGGCTGGCGCAAAAAGGGCGCCACGTGGAGGCGGAAGAGGTGCTGCGCATGCTGCGCGATACCTCAGAAAAAGCTCGCGAAGAGCTGAACGAGATCCGCGAAAGCCTGAAGCTGAAGCAGGGAGGCTGGGCGCTGTTTAAAATCAACCGCAACGTGCGCCGGGCGGTCTTCCTCGGCATGCTGCTGCAGGCGATGCAGCAGTTCACCGGCATGAACATCATCATGTACTACGCGCCGCGGATTTTCAAAATGGCCGGGTTTACCACCACGGAACAGCAGATGATCGCGACCCTAGTGGTCGGGCTGACCTTCATGTTCGCCACCTTTATTGCCGTGTTCACCGTGGACAAGGCGGGCCGTAAACCTGCGCTGAAAATTGGCTTCAGCGTGATGGCGCTCGGCACGCTGATCCTGGGCTACTGCCTGATGCAGTTTGATAACGGTACGGCCTCAAGCGGGCTTTCCTGGCTTTCTGTCGGGATGACCATGATGTGTATCGCAGGCTACGCGATGAGCGCCGCGCCGGTGGTCTGGATCCTGTGCTCCGAAATTCAGCCGCTCAAATGCCGTGACTTTGGCATCACCTGTTCCACGACCACCAACTGGGTATCAAACATGATCATCGGCGCGACGTTCCTGACGCTGCTGGACGCGATTGGCGCAGCGGGAACGTTCTGGCTCTATACCGTGCTGAACGTGGCGTTTATTGGCGTCACGTTCTGGCTGATCCCGGAAACCAAAGGCGTGACGCTGGAACACATCGAGCGCAAGCTGATGGCCGGAGAGAAACTGCGAAACATCGGCGTGTGATCGTATTGCCCGTTTACCTGGCCCAACGTATGCAGGGGATAACCAATGTTTGTTTAAAAGGCGCTGAATGCAGCGCCTTTTTTTATTGGCACCGGATGTGTTAAAAGAAGAAATCAACGAAAAGGAGGGATGATGAAAACGATCGGCCTGTTAGGTGGAATGAGCTGGGAATCGACAATCCCTTATTATCGCCTGATTAACGAAGGGGTGAAGCAGCGTCTGGGTGGTCTGCATTCCGCAAGCCTGCTCCTGCACAGCGTTGACTTTCATGAAATCGAAGCCTGCCAGTCGAGCGGCGAGTGGGATAAAGCCGGGGAGATCCTGGCCCAGGCGGCGCTTGGGCTGGAGCGTGCTGGCGCCGAGGGTATAGTGCTTTGTACCAATACCATGCACAAAGTGGCATCGCATATTGAGGATCGCTGCTCGCTGCCGTTTTTGCATATTGCGGACGCGACCGGGCGTGTGATTGCGGCATCCGGGATGCGCCGCGTAGCGCTTTTGGGTACACGCTACACCATGGAGCAGGATTTTTATCGCGGACGTTTGCACAGTGAATTTGGGATCGAGAGCCTGATCCCGGATGAAGACGATCGGGCGCGCATCAATCAGATTATCTTTGACGAGCTCTGCCTCGGTACCTTCAGCGAATCTTCCCGCGCGTATTACGTCAGCGTTATCGATAAACTCGCGCAGCAGGGGGCCGAAGGGGTGATCTTCGGCTGCACGGAGATCGGTTTGCTGGTACCGGTTGAGCGAAGCCCTCTTCCGGTATTTGATACCACCGCTATCCATGCTGCGGATGCCGTGGCGTTTATGTTGTCCTGAGCACCCGTTCTGGTTTACGTGTTGGCGGCGTCATAGGCGGATTGCGCCGCCACAATGGCATCAATATTATTTTCCACCCAGTGCGCAAGCACCGTCACCGTTTCAGTTAATGTCTGGCCAAGCGGTGTAAGGCTGTACTCGACTGTTACAGGTACCGTGGCGAATATCTTTCGCGACACCAGCCCATCACGTTCCAGCTTGCGTAAAGACTGGGTCAGCACCTTTTTGGTGATTCGCTGAATATCACGTTGAAGATGACTAAAGCGCATCGGTCCCTTCTCCAGACGCGCAAGGATTAACAGTGCCCACTTATCGGCGATACGCGTCAGCACGCCGCGGGTCGGGCAGCGCTCATCGAACACGTTGTAAGGAGGCATCTCCTTTTTCAGAACTGCTGTATGGGTCATGGTGGTTCCCTCGAGGTAACCAGGTGAGGTAAAGGTGCCTTCTTACGCCCGTGAATGTTTGCGTGTATAAAACGACGTAAGGTTTCTATTTGATACCAGGGAACCGAAAATGGCAACGGGCTCGCAGAGCAATTTTAAAGTCGTCTTAATCGTTTGACTCACAAGGCAATATTGCATAAGGAGATCTATCATGAGCGTTGTAGTTATCTATTATTCTGGCTACGGCCATACCAAACGCGTTGCTGAAACTGTCGCCGAGGGCGCGCAGGCTGAGCTTATCGCCATTGACAGTAATGGCGATATTCAGGAAAGCGACTGGCAAAAACTCAACGATGCCAAAGCGATTATTTTTGGCGCGCCAACCTACATGGGAAGCGTACCGTGGCAGTTTAAGAAATTCGCTGACGCGACCTCTAAAGCCTGGTTCGTGCGTAGCTGGCAGGACAAAGTGTTCGCGGGCTTCAGCAACAGCGCCAGCCTGAACGGTGATAAGCAAGTATCGTTGCAATATCTGCAAACGCTAGCCTCTCAGCACGGTGGGATCTGGGTGAGCCTGGGGCTGCCGCCGTCAAATACTCTCGCGGCAACCCGTCAGGACATTAATAATCTGGGCGGTTCAGTAGGTTTGCTGGTGCAGTCTCCATCAGATGCTGATGCTGGCGCCATTGCCAGTGGCGATCTGCAAACCGCGGTTAAATTCGGCGAGCGTGTTGCGGCCATTGCGAAACGTTTTAACTGAGTTTTCAGACGCCCGCAGTTCAGCGGGGCGTCTGATTCAACATCTTATTTAGCTGGCCCGCCAACATACTTAGCCCTCCCTGCAGATGTTCGCTAAACGCCTCCACGAGCGCCGATGCGGGACGATGCAATGGGCGGATTAGGCTAACGGTAAAAGGAACTGAGACGCTAAACCGACGCACAACAATTCCACTTTCCGCATAATCCAGCGCCGTAAGCGGATTCACCACCGCGACGCCGATGCCCGCTCGCACCATCGCGCAAATTGAAGCCGCGCTGTGCGTTTCCACCACCATTCGCCGTTTGACCTGATGCTCGGCAAACAGGGTATCCAGCAGCTGTCTGTAACTGTCGGTCTGCGACAGGCTAATGTAGTTTTCCCCGTGGAAGTCCTCTGGCGTGAGCACCGCCTTACCGGCAAGCCGATGCCCGGCGGGCAGAACGCACACTTCATCTAACGAAAGTAACTCCGTGCGCGCCGTGCCTGCTGGCGTTGAGAGGTTTTCGGTTAGGCCTAAATCATGGCGCTGAGCCGAAAGCCACTCTTCAAGCAGGGGAGATTCCTGAGGCACGATGGTGAGGCTGACCTCCGGGTATCGCGCCAGAAAGGGCTGCAGCAGCATCGGTAAAAAAGATTGCGAGAAGACGGGCAGGCAGACGATCGATAGCTCGCCCTGGCGAAACTCGCGCAGGCTTTCGGCTGCACTCACTATTCTGTCCAGCCCGTACCAGGAGCGCTGAACTTCCTCGAACAGGCGTAGTCCCTGCACCGTAGGGTGAAGCCTGCCCCGGGTGCGTTCGAACAGCTTCAGCCCCAGCACTTTCTCGAAGCGGGCCAGCTCGCGGCTCACCGTCGGCTGCGAGGTATGCAGCATCTGTGCGGCTTCGGTGAGATTGCCGGTGGTCATCACGGCGTGAAAAATCTCGATGTGGCGTAAATTGACGGCGGGCATAGGGCACCTGAAAGCAGAGAACTGTCCATATCATTTTTGCATAGACTCGCGATAAAACGATATTTTTTATTCTCTTTGCGCTGTGGCGTAATCATCAAAACGCATTTATCCGGAGAAGACCATGCCACGCCCGCTGAACCAGACTGATACCGATTTGAACGCCGACAACCTGCTGCGCCTGCCTGCCGAATTTGGCTGTCCGGTGTGGGTCTACGACGCGCAGATTGTCCGCGAGAAGATCGCCGCCCTGCATCAGTTTGACGTGGTGCGTTTTGCCCAGAAGGCCTGCTCCAATATCCATATTCTGCGCCTGATGCGTGAGCAGGGCGTGAAGGTCGACTCCGTCTCGCTTGGCGAAATCGAACGCGCGCTGGCGGCCGGATACGATCCGAGAGCTGACGGCGACGCGATCGTCTTTACCGCCGATGTGATCGACGACGCGACGCTGGCGCGCGTCCACGAGCTGCAGATCCCGGTGAATGCCGGTTCTGTGGATATGCTGGAGCAGCTCGGTCAGGTTTCTCCCGGCCATCGCGTCTGGCTGCGGGTGAATCCGGGCTTTGGTCACGGCCACAGCCAAAAAACCAATACCGGCGGCGAAAACAGCAAGCACGGGATCTGGTATGCCGACATGCCTGCCGCGCTGGAGGTATTACAGCGCTACAACCTGAAGCTGGTGGGCATTCATATGCACATTGGCTCTGGGGTGGATTACGGCCACCTGGAACAGGTGTGCGGCGCGATGGTGCGCCAGGTTGTCGACTTCGGTCAGGATCTGGAGGCGATCTCTGCGGGCGGCGGTCTCTCTATTCCTTATCGCGAAGGTGAAGAGGCGATCGATACCGATCACTATTACGGTCTGTGGAGCGCCGCGCGTGACCAAATCGCCGCGCATCTGGGCCATGCGGTGAAGCTGGAAATTGAGCCGGGTCGTTTCCTGGTGGCGGAAGCCGGCGTGCTGGTTTCGCAGGTACGCAGCGTGAAAGAGATGGGCTCTCGCCACTTCGTCTTGATTGACGCAGGCTTTAACGATTTGATGCGTCCGTCCATGTACGGCAGCTATCACCACATTACCGCCCTGGCTGCTGACGGCCGTGATTTAACGCAGGGGCCGCGCGTTGAGACGGTCGTTGCGGGGCCGCTGTGCGAATCGGGCGACGTGTTCACCCAGCAGGAGGGCGGCAAAGTGGAGACCCGAGCGCTGCCAGAGGTCAAACCGGGCGATTATCTTGTGCTGCACGACACCGGTGCCTACGGGGCGTCTATGTCATCTAACTACAACAGCCGCCCGCTGCTGCCGGAAGTGCTATTTGATAACGGTAAAGCGCGGCTGATCCGCCGTCGCCAGACCATTCAGGAACTGCTGGCTTTAGAACTCATCTGATTAAAGTACGGCCCCGTTGTGACCGAATCGCGTAAGACCAGCGTGCCGGTAAACGGCGGGATGGCATCGACCGGCTGGTTTTTTGCCAGCCGGATCGCCTGATCGATGGCCGTGACAATCATATTGTCGATGGGCAGATAAACCGATGAGAGCGCAGGCTCCAGCCATTTCGCGCTTGGGGCATCGTCAAAGCCGAACAGTGAAATATCCTGCGGGATTTTAAGCCCCGCCTGGTGCAACGCTTTGGACGCACCCAGCGCCATATCGTCGTTACAGGCAAACAGGGCGCTAAACGGTACTCCGTCGGCAATCAATTCCTTGCAAAGCTCGTATCCCCGCGTCATTCCTGCATCGCCGTACTTTATCCGACGCTCGTCCAGACGAATACCATGCTTTTCCAGCGCCTTGCGATAGCCCATCAGCCGCGCTTTACCCGTGGGAGTGTGGATCGGGACGGTGATACAGGCGATCTCCCGATGACCCTGGCCAATCAGGTAATCCACGGCCTTGAATGCGGCATCCTGCTGTTCGAAGAACACGCAGCGATCCGGCGCCTGGCTCACTTCACGGTTAATGACCACCAGCGGCGTTTTCACGGTGTTCATTAGTTTGACGATCGCTTTTTCGCTCATGTAGCGCGTGTAAAGCACGATGGCATCGCACTGGCGATCGGCCAGCATCTGCACCGCCTGTTCTTCCTGTTCCGGCGCGTCGTGACCGTCGGTGACGATCAGCTGTTTTCCGTGAGTTTCAGTTTGCCGCGACGCCTGCTGGAGAAGGCGACCAAAGTAAAAGCCGTCAAAGGTCGAGACGACCAGACCAATGCTGTTGCTGGTCTGGTTAGCCAGCGAGCGCGCGAGAAAGTTCGGGCGATAGCCCAGCTCTTCCATCGCAGCAAAGACCTGCTGACGCGTACTCTCTTTGACCTGACCTGTGCCGTTCAGCACGCGCGAGACGGTAGCCTTCGACACGCCCGCACGCAGTGATACATCCAGCATTGTTGCCATTCTACATTCCTGCTTCCACGTAACGATCTGCAGTTTACCACAGAGCTTATGCCGTATAAGCGATGCGGGAAGCGCAAAAACTCTGCCACGATCACGCTTTTTGGTAACGATTCGTCCGGCCAGCCTGAAGTCAAACTCAATAGCCTGACTCTGGTAAGATAATCACCGAACCGGGCTGGAGCATCAGGCCAGTAAATACATGAGAAAATGCAGGTGAAACATGAATAAGGCTGTCATCCTCCCGCTTTACAAGGCGCCACACTTCGCAGAGCAGGTTACCGACTTGATCTGGCAGGCCTTTGGCGAAGGGCTTCCTCGGGAATTTTTCCACAGCATCGTTGAGCACAGCCAGACCCCGGGGGCACTACCGTTAACGTTTATTGCCCTTGAAGGCGAACAGCTTCTTGGCACGGTAGGGCTCTGGCGCTGCGATTTGATCACCCGACAGGATCTCTGTCCGTGGCTGGCGGCGCTGTACGTTGACGACGCGGCGCGAGGTAAGGGGCTGGCGGGACAACTTCAGCAGCATGTTATCGCTTACGCAGCGCAGTCCGGGTATGAGGAGCTCCATCTCTGGTCTGCCTGCCGCGACTTCTACGAACGTTACGGCTGGCAGTACATCGGTGATGGTCTGGAATACCCGAACACTCGGGTTCACCTCTACCGTTATTCGCTCTGCGCTTCCGCAGGCGATGCAACGGAGTGACGACGAACCAGCGTCGGGCTAAACAGATGCGTAATTTCCGGCGGCTGGTGCTGTTCAGCCAGCGCGAGTGCCAGCTCCGCGGCCTGCGTTGCCATGGTGATGATAGGGTAGCGCACGGTGGTCAGCCGCGGGCGAACGTAGCGGGAGACCAGCACGTCGTCGAAGCCAATCAGCGAAATTTCTGCCGGTACCTCAATTCCGTTGTCATTCAACACCCCCATCGCACCTGCGGTCATTGAGTCGTTATAGCTGGCAACCGCCGTGAAATTCCGTCCGCGACCCAGCAGCTCGGTCATGGCCTGTTCACCGCCGCTCTCATCCGGTTCACCGTAGGCCACCAGGCGGTCATTACACGGCAGCCCGTTTTCACGCAGGGCATCGTAGTAGCCCTGCAGGCGGTCCTCTGCATCAGAAATCGGATGATTTGAACAGAGATAGCCAATCCGGGTATGGCCCTGCTGAATAAGGTGCCGCGTTGCAAGCCAGGCACCGTAGCGGTCATCGAGGGCCACGCAGCGTTTTTCAAATCCGGGAATAATGCGGTTGATGATCACCATTCCGGGCATCTGCTTCATCAGGTGAATCAACTCGGCGTCCGGGATCATTTTGGCGTGAACCACCAGCGCCGCGCAGCGGTGGCGGATCAGCTGTTCAATGGCCTGGCGTTCTTTTTGTTCATTATGATAGCCATTGCCGATCAGCAAAAAATTACCTGTCTGATAAGAAACCTGTTCAACCGCTTTAACCATGGCGCCGAAAAAGGGATCGGAAACATCACCCACCACCAGCCCAATGGTTTCGGTGGACTGCTGGGCGAGCGCGCGGGCATTGGCATTGGGATGATAGTTCAGGGATTCCATGGCGTTTTGTACCGCCTGGCGCGATGCGTCACTGGCTTTTGGGGAGTCGTTAATCACGCGGGAGACGGTTGCCACAGACACGCCTGCCAGACGGGCCACATCCTTTATTGTCGCCATTCATTACCTTCTTATTGGGGGTAAGCGTTTACACACCAAATAGTGTTGCGGAAAAGCGGCGCGCATTCAAGGGGAGCGGATTTCCGCTCTCCACAAACGTGACGCAGGACAACCCTGGTGGTGTAATCGTTACACGCGCAGTCATGTCTGAAGAATGTCAATCTGAACCTTTGGTTACACTTTGCCTCAGGCTGTTGCGATTGTCCGATGGCGAGGATGTTAATGAGATTGATACAGTTGAGATCCCAGAGGTATTGATTGGTGAGAATTCTTAGTACGGTTTCGTACTCATCTCTTGCACCAACCTGCGCGGATGCGCAGGTTTTTTTTCGCCTCCACTTTTGCTGTCGCTCCCGTATCACTTCTCGTGTAATCTGCCACCATTTACTATCAACCCTCCACACTGGCTGGCAAAGGGAGTTGAGATGCTATTTGGGTTCTTCCGTACACTGTTCCGTATTCTTTTTCGCATCCACGTCACTGGCGATGCCCAGGCGCTTCGCGGCGAACGCGTTCTTATCACACCAAATCATGTTTCCTTTATAGACGGTATCCTGCTGGCGCTGTTTTTACCCGTGCGCCCGGTGTTTGCAGTCTATACCTCTATCAGCCAGCAGTGGTACATGCGCTGGCTCACGCCGCTGATTGATTTTGTGCCGCTCGACCCGACCAAGCCGATGATGATTAAGCATCTGGTGCGTCTGGTTGAGCAGGGGCGTCCGGTGGTTATTTTCCCTGAAGGGCGTATTTCAGTGACCGGTTCGCTGATGAAAATCTACGACGGCGCGGGGTTTGTTGCAGCGAAATCAAAAGCGACCGTGGTGCCGCTGCGCATTGAAGGCGCGGAGCTAACCCATTTCAGCCGCCTGAAGGGGCTGGTGAAGCAGCGTCTGTTCCCTAAAATAACCCTGCATATTCTGCCGCCAACGTCGTTACCGATGCCAGAAGCGCCGCGTGCCCGCGATCGCCGTAAAATCGCCGGGGAAATGCTGCACCAGATTATGATGGAAGCGCGCATGGCCGTGCGCCCGCGCGAAACGCTGTACGAATCTCTGCTATCCGCGCAGTACCGCTATGGCGCGAAGAAAAACTGTATCGAAGACATCAACTTTACCCCGGACACCTATCGCAAACTGCTGACCAAAACCCTGTTTGTGGGCCGCATTCTGGAGAAGTACAGCAAAAAAGGCGAAAAAATTGGCCTGATGCTGCCTAACGCGGGCATCAGCGCGGCGGTGATTTTCGGTGCGGTTTCCCGGGGCCGTATCCCGGCAATGATGAACTACACGGCGGGCGTGAAGGGGTTGACCAGCGCCATCACCGCAGCCCAGATTAATACCGTCTTTACCTCCCGACAGTTCCTGGACAAAGGCAAGCTCTGGCACCTTCCCGAGCAGCTCACCCAGGTGCGCTGGGTCTTCCTGGAGGATCTGAAAGCGGACGTGACCAGCGGCGACAAGCTGTGGATTTTTGCGCATCTTCTGATACCACGTCTGGCCCAGGTCAAACAGCAGCCGGAAGATGACGCGATTATCCTCTTCACGTCGGGATCGGAGGGCAACCCGAAAGGCGTCGTCCACAGCCACAAGAGCATTCTGGCGAACGTTGAGCAGATCAAAAGCATTGCCGACTTTACCGCGAATGACCGCTTTATGTCGGCGCTGCCGCTTTTCCACTCCTTTGGCCTGACGGTGGGGCTGTTCACGCCGCTCCTGACCGGCGCAGAAGTGTTCCTCTACCCGAGCCCGCTGCATTACCGCATTGTGCCGGAGCTGGTCTATGACCGTAACTGCACCGTCCTGTTCGGAACCTCAACCTTCCTGGGCAACTATGCGCGTTTCGCCAATCCGTATGACTTCTATCGCGTGCGGTATGTGGTGGCCGGTGCGGAAAAACTGCAGGAGAGCACGCGCCAGATCTGGCAGGACAAGTTTGGCCTGCGCATTCTTGAAGGCTATGGCGTTACCGAGTGTGCGCCCGTGGTCTCGATTAACGTGCCGATGGCGGCGAAACCGGGTACGGTTGGCCGAATCCTGCCGGGAATGGATGCGCGTCTGCTGGCGGTGCCGGGCATTGAGGACGGTGGCCGTCTGCAGCTGAAAGGGCCAAACGTGATGAACGGTTATCTGCGCGTGGAAAACCCGGGCGTGCTGGAAGCGCCGACGGCGGAAAACGTCAACGGCGAGGTTGAAACCGGCTGGTACGACACCGGGGATATCGTCCGTTTCGATGAGCAGGGCTTTGTACAGATTCAGGGACGCGCGAAACGCTTCGCTAAAATCGCTGGTGAAATGGTCTCTCTGGAAATGGTCGAACAGCTGGCAACGGCCGTGTCTGTGGATAAGATGCATGCTACGGTGGTGAAGAGTGATGCCAGCAAAGGCGAGGCGCTGGTGCTGTTTACGACCGACGCTGAACTTAAGCGCGACAGGTTACTGAGCTATGCGCGTGAACACGGTATCCCTGAACTGGCCGTGCCGCGCGACATTCGCTACCTGAAGCAGCTCCCGGTGCTGGGTAGCGGGAAGCCCGATTTCGTGACCCTGAAAGGCATGGTTGAAGAGGCGGAACAGCAAAATGCGTGAGTCAGTACACACTAACACCTCACTGCGTTCAAAAGGCATGATGGCGGTCATTGCCGCGCAGTTCCTCTCTGCGTTCGGTGATAATGCGCTGTTGTTCGCCACGCTGGCGCTGCTGAAAGCCGAGTTTTACCCCGACTGGAGTCAGCCGATCCTGCAGATGGTGTTTGTGGGCGCTTACATTATTTTTGCTCCGTTCGTAGGGCAGGTAGCGGACAGTTTCCCGAAAGGCCGGGTGATGATGTTTGCCAACGGTCTCAAGCTGCTGGGTGCCGCCAGCATTTGCTTTGGCTTCAATCCGTTTATTGGCTACACGCTGGTGGGCATTGGCGCTGCCGCCTACTCCCCGGCAAAGTATGGCATCCTCGGAGAGCTGACCACGGGCGATAAGCTGGTGAAAGCCAACGGCCTGATGGAGTCGTCAACCATTGCTGCTATTCTGCTCGGATCCGTCGCGGGCGGCGTACTGGCCGACTGGCATGTCCTGGCGGCACTGGGCATCTGCGCGGTGGTGTATGGCGGGGCGGTCGTGGCGAACCTCTTTATTCCGAAGCTGCCAGTGGCTCGCCCGGGGCAATCCTGGCGCTTCAAACCGATGACCGGCAGTTTCTTCAACGCGTGCCGCGTGCTGTGGCGTAACGGGGAAACGCGTTTCTCCCTGATGGGGACCAGTATGTTCTGGGGGGCGGGCGTCACGCTGCGCTTCCTGCTGGTCCTGTGGGTGCCGGTGGCGCTGGGCATTACGGACAATGCGACGCCGACCTATCTTAATGCGATGGTGGCCATCGGCATTGTGGTTGGGGCGGGTGCGGCGGCGAAGCTGGTGACGCTCGAGACGGTCGCACGCTGCATGCCCGCAGGGATCCTGATTGGCGTCGTGGTGCTTATCTTCTCGCTGCAGCATGCGTTATTGCCCGCGTATGTCCTCCTCATCCTGATTGGTATTCTGGGGGGCTTCTTCGTGGTGCCGCTGAACGCGTTGCTGCAGGAACGGGGTAAGCAGACCGTCGGGGCGGGAAATGCTATCGCGGTACAAAACCTGGGTGAAAACCTGGCAATGCTGTTAATGCTGGGGCTCTACTCGCTGGCGGTAAAAGTGGGTGTGCCGGTGGTGGGGATCGGCGTCGGGTTTGGCGGGCTGTTTGCGATTGCGATCGCGGGCTTGTGGATTTGGCAGCGTCGCCGTTGATAAGTGAGGCCTGATGTCCTCACCCCGACCTCTCCCGCAGGGAGAGGGGGCAACCCCTAAAACGGCAACCTGCGTTGCCGTTTTGCTTTTATTACGGTGCCGGGTAAGTGTATACCTGATGCACCGCTTCAATCTCTGCTAACACGTCTTCACTCAGGTTCAGGTGGAAACTCTCAATATTGGTTTTCAGCTGTTCCATCGTGGTCGCGCCCAGCAGGGTGCTGGCAACAAACGGCTGACGACGCACGAAGGCCAGCGCCATCTGTGCAGGGTCAAGACCGTGACGCTTTGCGATATCCACATAGGCAGCAACGGCTTTCTGCGTCTGCTCTCCGCTGTAGCGGGTGAAGCGGCTAAAGAGGGTATTTCGCGCCCCCGCCGGCTTCGCGCCGTTCAGGTATTTCCCCGTCAGCGTGCCGAAGCCGAGACAGGAATAGGCGAGCAGCTCTACCTCTTCATACTGTGTCACTTCGGCCAGACCCACCTCATAGCTGCGGTTAAGCAAGCTGTACGGGTTCTGGATAGTCACAATACGCGGCAGATCGTGCTTATCCGCCAGGTGCAGATAGCGCATGACCCCAAAGGCCGTTTCGTTAGATACGCCAATGTAGCGGATTTTTCCCGCGCGCTGGCACTCGGTCAGCGCTTCCAGCGTTTCCAGCAGCGTCACGGCGGGGGCGCTCTCATTCCAGCTGTATCCGAGCTTGCCAAAGCAGTTGGTTGGTCGCTGCGGCCAGTGCACCTGGTAGAGGTCGAGATAGTCGGTTTGCAGGCGCTTCAGGCTGGCATCCAGAGCGGCGCGGATATTCTTGCGATCGAGGATCTGGTTCGGACGGATCCCGGTATCGTTATTGCGCGCGGGGCCACTGACTTTTGAGGCAATCACCAGCTTTTCACGGTTGCCGCGCTTTGCCAGCCAGTTACCGACGTAAGTTTCGGTAAGTCCCTGCGTTTCAGGGCGTGGCGGAACTGGGTACATTTCTGCAACATCAATCAGGTTAATGCCCTGGCTGACGGCGTAATCGAGTTGTGCATGGGCATCGGCTTCGCTGTTTTGTTCACCAAATGTCATCGTGCCCAACCCCAGTTGGCTTATTTCCAGAGCGCTGTGGGGGATACGGTGATAATGCATAGCCGGCTTCCTCAGTAGACTTATAGACCGCGTCAGGGCGTGCCCGACAAAGGAATATAAACATGGCAGAGGGGAAGCAAAAGGGGAAGAAAAAAATCAAAAAGGCCAGCAAGCGACTGACCTCTCTCTGATTATCGCTCGATGATTTGCGATACTTCGTCGCGATTGATCTGCATTTTATTGCCTTCCTGGTCGCGGTAGCTGACCAGACCTGTATCATCGTCGACTTCGGGTTTGCCATCGGTAAGGATCATTCGACCATCTTTTGTCGCCATGACGTAATCGCTGCTACAGCCCGATACGGCAAACGCTAAACCGACTGCTGACACTAATACTGCCTATTTTTTCATCGTTATCGTCCTCATCTGGCTTGTATCAAATCATAATCTAGTATTAACCCGATATGGCGACTTGAGGAAGCGGTAAAATCTTAAAAAGCAGTCGATTATGTTTGAGAGCTCGCAAAATAAGTAAAAAACTATGTTTTTAACAGGAAATGACGTGCCAGGAGCGCGCCGGTGAAATTTTTTTTGAGATAAAAACCGCGCGGCAACGTCAGTATCGGTTCACCCTGCGCGCCGATTGCCTCGGTAAGTGCTTTACTGTTGGCCGCTTTCGGACGCAGCTGTAACACTTCTCCGTGTCGGGCGGTGATGCGCTCTACCTGCCCAAGCACAATCATGTCCATCAGCTCTTCCCAGTCCAGGCGCAGCTGATGCTCTTCATCCTCGTCCGGGCTCCAGAGCAGCGGTGCGCCAACGCGACGGTCAGCCAGGGGGATCTGACGCTCACCTTCAACCGGTACCCACAACACGCGCTTCAGCTTGTGGTGAACGTGACTGGTTTCCCACGTCACGCCGGTATTGCCGGTTAATGGCGCAACGCAGACAAAAGTGGTCTCAAGCGGCTTGCCCTGGCTGTCTACAGGGATAGTTTTTAACTCCACGCCAAGTGCAGCAAAATCCTGCTCAGGTTTGCTCCCTGCGCTGGCACCCAGCCATAGTTCAAGCAGCATGCCGATCCAGCCTTTATCCCGCTTAAGATCCTTCGGGATCTGAAGCCCTGCCATTGCCGCCAGCTCGCCAAGCGAAAAGCCTGCAAGACGCTGTGCCTGCTGTAGCAACTGGCCCTCGCTGGACGGCGGTGAGAGCAAGGGTGTAAGCGGATGCATGATGGTAACCTTTTGATTAAAAAATAAACGAAGAAATTGTCCCCTGTGGATAGAGTTTAACTATTTCTGTACGAATATTCCATGTACATGATTTATATGTTTTTTTACTGGTTTGAAATCGTTTCACCAGAGTCGTAAAACGGGTTGTTCAAATCTGGTCACTGACAATGAACAGGATCTTACACCATGTTATCCACAGAAAAATGGGATAACTGGGCATAACCCTGACTACTGTTTCAATTTACAGCCTTGACGTGCGAGGAAAATCGAAATTTCAAACAAATTGTGACTAACTTATTGGCACAATCTGTGGATAAAACCGACGCTGTTCGATCTTTCATCAGCACGACGATCCCTGATGAGACGATCGTCACGCTATTCTGTTTTGTGTTCATGAAAATACATTTAACTATATGAAAATAATTGCATTATTGAATTAAGCTAAAAAAGGGGGGACGGCATTGTCTGAGGTTGTTCATCGGTAATTAGACACTTCTTCACAACTATATCCACAGAAAAGGTGAATAAAATTCCTTTTAAGGGCTCTTATCTGTTTATAACTCAGCACTTATTTGTGAGTTATTCAAATGTTATTAGGTTGCAGCCCTGTAAGAGAGTGGTTTACCGCCTCCCTGTAGTGTGAAACAATCATTCATATATAAGGTTTAGTTTGGGGTAGTCCGGTGATTGATGACGATGGCTACCGCCCGAACGTAGGAATAGTAATTTGTAATCGTCAGGGCCAGGTAATGTGGGCCCGGCGATATGGTCAGCACTCCTGGCAGTTCCCGCAAGGCGGGATCAATCCGGGAGAGTCCCCAGAACAAGCGATGTACCGGGAGCTTTTTGAAGAGGTCGGTTTGAGCCGGAAAGATGTTCGCATCCTGGCTTCGACCCGCAACTGGTTGCGTTACAAGTTA
This sequence comes from Enterobacter sp., assembly GCF_977039595.1. Lineage (NCBI taxonomy): Bacteria > Pseudomonadati > Pseudomonadota > Gammaproteobacteria > Enterobacterales > Enterobacteriaceae > Enterobacter > Enterobacter sp. Next base: position 21,151 of record NZ_CDRQYH010000022.1, on the reverse strand, counting down.
CCGAAACGTTTGGTGCGTTGGGACACAAAGCCGGTTTGTATCGGCCAGAAACAGAAGTGGTTTCTGTTGCAGTTGGTGGGCAACGATTCAGACATCAATATGCAAACCAGCAGTACGCCGGAGTTCGATGGCTGGCGCTGGGTGAGCTATTGGTATCCTGTTCGTCAGGTCGTGTCATTTAAACGCGATGTTTACCGTAGGGTGATGAAAGAGTTTGCAAGTGTGGTAATGCAGCTTCAGGAGATCCCGCCTAAGCCGCAGAGCGCACCTGCCTGGCGACGTAAAAGAGGTTAAGCTACGCAAATCATGCTCACCCGCTTGCGAGAAATAGTCGAGAAGGTGGCCAGCGCTCCGCGTCTGAACGAGGCGCTGAATATTCTGGTCACCGACATCTGTCTTGCGATGGAGACCGAGGTCTGTTCGGTGTATCTGGCCGACCACGATCGGCGCTGCTATTACCTGATGGCGACCCGTGGTTTGAAGAAGCCACGTGGACGCACCGTAACGCTCGCATTTGATGAGGGTATCGTCGGTCTTGTTGGGCGGCTGGCTGAACCCATCAACCTTGCTGACGCGCAAAAACACCCCAGCTTTAAATACATCCCTTCCGTAAAAGAAGAGCGCTTCCGCGCTTTCCTTGGCGTACCGATTATCCAGCGTCGCCAGCTGCTCGGCGTACTGGTCGTCCAGCAGCGTGAGCTACGTCAGTATGACGAAAGCGAGGAGTCTTTCCTCGTCACGCTGGCCACGCAGATGGCGGCGATCCTCTCCCAGTCTCAGCTTGCCGCGCTCTTTGGCCAGTATCGCCATACGCGCATTCGTGCCCTTCCGGCATCGCCAGGCGTAGCGATTGCTGAAGGCTGGATGGACGCCACGCTGCCGTTAATGGAGCAGGTTTACGAAGCCTCAACGCTTGATGAAGCGCTTGAGCGCGAGCGTCTTACCGCCGCGCTGGAAGAGGCGGCGAATGAATTTCGTCGTTACAGCAAACGTTTTGCCGCAGGTGCGCAAAAAGAGACGGCGGCCATTTTTGACCTCTATTCGCACCTGCTTTCCGATGCGCGTCTGCGTCGTGAGCTTTTTGCTGAAGTGGATAAAGGCTCGGTCGCGGAGTGGGCCGTTAAGAAGGTTATCGAGAAATTTGCCGACCAATTTGCGGCATTGACCGACGGTTACCTGAAAGAGCGGGCTGGAGATCTCCGGGCCCTGGGACAACGTCTGCTGTTCCATCTTGATGACACCATTCAGGGGCCGAATGCCTGGCCTCAACGGTTTGTTCTGGTCGCCGATGAACTGTCGGCAACCACGCTGGCTGAACTGCCGCAGGACAGGCTGGCCGGTGTCGTGGTGCGCGATGGTGCCGCCAATTCACACGCCGCCATTATGGTGCGCGCGCTGGGTATCCCTACCGTTATGGGGGCGGACATTCAGCCGTCGGTACTGCACCGACGTACGCTGGTGGTCGACGGCTATCGCGGTGAGCTGCTGGTCGATCCTGAGCCGGTTCTTCTCCAGGAATACCAGCGACTTATCAGCGAAGAGAATGAATTAAGCAAGCTGGCGGAAGATGACGTTAACCTGCCCGCACAGCTTAAGAGCGGTGAGCGGATCAAAGTCATGCTCAACGCCGGTTTAAGCCCTGAGCATGAAGAAAAGCTTGGCAGCCGCATCGACGGCATTGGCCTATACCGTACTGAAATCCCGTTCATGCTGCAGAGCGGTTTTCCTTCCGAAGAGGAACAGGTGGCGCAGTATCAGGGGATGCTGCAGATGTTTAACGACAAACCTGTCACCCTGCGAACCCTGGATGTCGGGGCGGATAAACAGCTCCCCTACATGCCGATCAGCGAAGAAAACCCGTGCCTGGGCTGGCGTGGGATCCGCATTACGCTCGATCAGCCGGAGATCTTCCTGATCCAGGTGCGTGCGATGCTGCGCGCCAACGCGGCGACGGGCAATCTCAGTATCCTGCTGCCGATGGTCACAAGCATTGATGAGATCGACGAGTCGCGGCGGCTGATCGAACGTGCCGGGCGTGAAGTGGAAGAGATGATCGGCTATGCGATCCCGAAACCGCGGATCGGCGTGATGCTGGAAGTGCCGTCTATGGTCTTTATGCTGCCGCAGCTGGCAAACCGCGTTGATTTTATCTCTGTCGGCACGAACGACCTGACGCAATATATTCTGGCCGTCGACCGCAACAATACCCGCGTTGCCAGTATCTACGACAGCCTGCATCCGGCAATCATTCGCGCGTTAGCGATGATTGCCCGTGAAGCGGAACAGTACGGCATTGATTTACGCCTGTGCGGTGAAATGGCCGGGGACTCCATGTGCGTTGCGATCCTGATTGGTCTGGGATACCGCCATCTGTCGATGAACGGTCGCGCCGTCGCTCGCGTGAAATACCTGCTGCGACATATCGACATCAATGATGCTCGCGAACTGGCAGAACGCAGCCTTGAGGCGCAGCTGGCTGCTGAGGTCCGTCACCAGGTCGCGGCGTTTATGGAACGACGCGGTATGGGCGGCCTGATCCGCGGCGGCCGCTAATCGTCTTTCTCCCTCTCCCGGTGGGAGAGGGCACCAGCGGTGCATAACACCCTATACACATCTTTTACATCTCTGGCGCATCCTCCGCGCCCGCCTTATGCTATGATTCGCAACTTTGGAGCCTCTGCTTACGGCAGAATCGCATTTCTACCGCTGTCCACTTTCAGCGGAATAACAACATCTTGTGGTGACAGATGAACAGTGGTTATCTGCATTTTCCGGAATTTGATCCGGTCATTTTCTCAGTAGGACCTGTTTCGCTTCACTGGTACGGTCTGATGTACCTGGTGGGCTTCATTTTTGCCATGTGGCTCGCTGGCCGTCGCGCCAGTCGTCCGGGCAGCGGCTGGACGAAAAACGAAGTCGAAAACCTGCTCTATGCGGGCTTCCTCGGCGTGTTCCTCGGTGGCCGTATTGGGTACGTGCTGTTCTATAACTTCCCTGTATTCCTGAACGATCCCCTCTACCTGTTCCGCGTCTGGGACGGCGGCATGTCCTTCCACGGCGGCCTGATAGGGGTGATCCTGGTGATGGTGATTTTTGCCAAACGCACCAAACGCAACTTCTTCCAGGTTTCGGATTTTATCGCGCCGCTGATCCCGTTTGGTCTGGGCGCCGGTCGTCTGGGTAACTTTATCAACGGTGAGCTGTGGGGCCGCGTCGACCCGAGCGTGCCTTACACGATGCTCTTCCCGGGCTCCCGCGCGGAAGATATCGCGCTGCTGCCATCACATCCGGAGTGGCAGTCCATTTTCGATACCTACGGCGTTCTGCCGCGCCATATGTCTCAGCTGTACGAGCTGGCGCTGGAAGGCGTGGTGCTGTTTATCATTCTCAACCTGTTTATCCGCAAACCGCGTCCGATGGGCGCTGTCTCCGGCCTGTTCCTTATTGGCTACGGCGCATTCCGTATTATCGTCGAGTTCTTCCGTCAGCCTGACGCACAGTTTACCGGCGAATGGGTACAGTACATCAGCATGGGGCAGATCCTCTCCATACCGATGATTGTCGCGGGTGCCATTATGATGATTTGGGCGTATCGTCGTCGTCCACAGCAACAAATTTCCTGAGGAACCATGAAACAGTATCTTGAATTGATGAAAAAAGTGCTCGATGAGGGCACGCCGAAAAACGACCGCACCGGCACCGGTACGCTATCCATTTTTGGCCACCAGATGCGCTTCAACCTGCAAGAAGGCTTCCCTCTGGTGACGACAAAGCGCTGCCACCTGCGCTCGATCATTCATGAACTGCTCTGGTTCCTGCAAGGCGATACCAACATAGCGTATCTGCACGAAAATAACGTCTCAATCTGGGACGAATGGGCAGATGAAAATGGCAACCTGGGCCCGGTTTACGGCAAGCAGTGGCGCGCATGGCCAACGCCTGATGGCCGCCATATTGACCAGATCACCACCGTGATGAACCAGCTGAAAAACGATCCGGACTCGCGCCGCATCATCGTTTCCGCCTGGAACGTCGGCGAGCTGGATAAAATGGCGCTGGCACCGTGCCATGCGTTCTTCCAGTTCTATGTGGCGGATGGGAAGCTCTCCTGCCAGCTCTACCAGCGCTCCTGTGACGTGTTCCTCGGCCTGCCGTTTAACATTGCCAGCTATGCGCTGTTGGTCCACATGATGGCGCAGCAGTGCGATCTGGAAGTGGGTGATTTTGTCTGGACCGGAGGGGATACCCATCTTTACAGCAACCATATGGAACAGACGCATCTCCAGCTGACGCGCGAACCGCGTGCGCTGCCGAAGCTGGTTATCAAGCGCAAACCGGCATCAATCTTCGATTACCGCTTTGATGATTTCGAAATTGAGGGCTACGACCCACATCCGGGCATCAAAGCGCCCGTCGCTATCTGATGCGATAAAGCGTGACACAACCGGTGCCGTTTAGCGCCGGTTTTTTTTCGCCTATATCCCGTTTCCCGAAGCGCTATCCAGAAAGCGTGCAACGCGCTGCAACTCTTCCAATTCTCCGGATAACGCCTCGTAAGACGATATTTCGATGCTCGTCATGTTCACGGCGCTTCGCCACACTCCCGGTATGAAAAAAGAGAACGGTTTTACGCTTATCGAAACGCTGGTCGCCATATCGCTTGTCGTTATTCTTAGCGCCTCAGGGCTGTACGGATGGGACAGCTGGCAGCGGCAGCAGCGGCTGTGGCAAACCGCCAGTCAGGTGCGAGATTACCTGCTTTTTCTACGCAATCATGCCAACCGCTACAACCGCGACCATCAAATTACCCATCAGCGGGTGGGAGGCCGGGACTGTCTGGTGAGCTCTGCCGCCCAAGGCTGTGAGAAGGGCAGCCCCTTTGTGCTGATACCACTCTGGCCTGAAGTCGCGATCGGCGAGGTAACGCCGTCGCTCGCGTTCTATGGATTAAGGGATACGGCGTGGGCAGGGCGGATACGCGTTCAAAGCCGTGCAGGAGAGTGGTTGATTATTGTCTCAAATGGAGGACGCATCAGGATGTGTAAGGTCATTGGGGGAGGTTCATGTCGATGAGGCAGCGTGGTTTCTCGCTGACTGAAGTTCTGATTGCTACGGCGATTAGCAGCCTTTTGCTGATAAGCGCATCGCGATTTTTACCCGGCTTGCAGCGAGCGGTCTTAGTGCAATCTGGCCAGAGAGAACTAGAGGAAGAGGTCTGGCATCATCTGTTTTCCGTGGGCAAACAGCTTCAGCGTGCGGGGTACTGCGCGGGAAACTGTCAGGGACAGGCGCTGGTGACCGCGAGGCTTGGAAGTTGCGTCATTGTGCGGTCGGACGCCAACAGTAACGGCAACTGGGATAACAGCGCATCAGAAAATGACATCACCGGTTTTCGTCTGGAGTCGGGGGCGCTGGAAACCCTGCGTGGAGCAGCCTCATGTGAAGGAAAAGGATGGGAAAAGCTTACTGACCCGAGCAGGCTTACGATCGCGCATTTTGTGGTAAGAACAGTGGAGCATGCCGGTTTTGCGCCAGAGGTGAATATCGAAATGGCGGCGATTCGCAAAGGCGAGAAGGGGGAGCCCTGGCAGGTGTTGTATACGGTCACGGGATACAACCTGTGAATCGTCAACGCGGCATATCTTCGCTGGCGCTGGTTCTGCTTTTACTGGTGCTCGGGACACTGATCCTCACGGGTCTCAATCAGCAGCTCATAACGTTTAGCGCGCTCGTTGGCGGCGAGAGCCGCTCGCTTCAGCAGCAGGCGACGGTACAGTCAGCGCTTGAGTGGGGACGGGTTCAGAGCTGGTCGTCAGAGCCCCAGATTCAGTGCAAAAAGACACCTGCGTGGCGAGTGTGTTTGCGCCAGCTGAGTGAGGGGCGCGCGTTACTGATTGCCGGAGATAGTGGCCTGTTGCTCTGGCGCGCAGCAGAGATTGCCGACGGGGAAGTTCGCTTTTTGCCTCACGGCTGGAGTGATTTTTGTCCCCTTAAGGAGAGCGCGTTATGCCAGCTGCCGTGAGCAAAGAAAAAGGGTTTAGCATGGTGGAAGTCCTGCTGGCGATGATGCTGCTGGTGATCGTCGTGACGGCTTTGTCGGGTTATCACCGGGCGCTGGCGGCGCGGTTTACCCTGTTTAACCAGTATCGCCAGCTCTGGCACCATGCCTGGAATCAGTCTCAGCTCTCAACAAATGTTCTCCCTGCAGGCTGGCAGGCCAGTCGGGGGCAGACAACGCACGCAGGATGTGTCAGCATCACGGTTACACTTATTTCTCCTCTGGGGCGGCGCGGTGAGTTAACGCGTCTGCATTGCCCGGTTAGCCAGTAGTCGGGAGCGTCTATGTTAAGGGTCTACCACTCAAATCGTCTGGATGTGCTGGAAGCGCTGATGGAGTTTATCGTTGAGCGCGAGCGGCTTGACGATCCTTTTGAGCCTGAAATGGTGCTGGTGCAGAGCACCGGTATGGCACAGTGGCTGCAAATGTCGCTTTCCCGTAAATTTGGCATAGCCGCAAATATTGATTTCCCGCTGCCCGCGAGCTTTATCTGGGAGATGTTTGTGCGCGTGTTGCCGGACATCCCGGAGCAGAGCGCCTTCAACAAGCAGGCCATGAGCTGGAAGCTCATGGCGCTGCTGCCGGAAATGCTGCAGCATGATGAATTCGCCATGCTGCGCCACTACCTCAATGACGATACCGACAAACGCAAGCTGTTCCAGCTGGCGTCGCGTACCGCCGATCTCTACGACCAATACCTTGTTTACCGTTCTGACTGGTTAATTCGTTGGGAAGCGGGCGAGCTGGTTGAAGGTCTGCCGGAGGCGCAAATATGGCAGGCCCCGCTGTGGAAAGCGCTGGTAGAACATACGGAGAAACTTGGGCAGCCTAAGTGGCACCGTGCCAACCTGTACGATCGGTTTATCTCGATACTTGAAAATACGTCGGAGCGACCACCCCGACTGCCGTCACGCGTTTTTATCTGCGGAATATCCGCATTACCCCCTGTCTATCTAAAGGCGTTGAATGCGCTGGGTAAACATATTGATATTCATATTTTGTTCACCAACCCTTGCCGACAGTATTGGGGGGATATCCTCGATGAACGCTGGCTTGCGCGTCTGGTAACTCGCCAACGAAAGTGTCTTTTTGAAGAACGGTCCGTCCCGCTGTTTAAGGACGGCTCGACTGCCGGGCAGCTTTTTGACGAAGATGGTATCCAGAACTTGCCCAATCCGCTGCTTGCCTCATGGGGGAAGCTGGGGCGTGACTACATTCACATGCTTTCAGACATCACTTCCTCAGGCGAAGGTGACGTGGATGCCTTTGTCGAGATCGCTCCGGACAGCCTGCTGCATAATATTCAGTTAGATATTCTGGATCTGGAAAACCGTGCCGTCATGGGCGTGACGGCGAACGAGTTCGAACGCAGCGACAGCAAGCGTAAGCTGGACGCTGACGATCGCAGCATCACGATCCATGTTTGCCATAGCCCTCAGCGTGAGGTCGAAGTGCTTCACGACCAGCTGCTGGCGATGCTGCAGGACGATCCCGAACTGACGCCACGTGATATCGTGGTAATGGTGGCGGATATCGACAGCTACAGTCCCTTTATTCAGGCCGTCTTTGGCAGCGCGACGGGCGAGCGATATCTTCCTTATGCTATTTCTGACCGTCGTGCCCGTCAGTCGCATCCGGCATTGCAGGCGTTTATCACTTTACTCTCACTGCCGGATAGCCGCTTTATCTCCGAAGATGTCCTGGCGTTACTGGATGTTCCCGTTCTGTCTGCACGCTTCAACATCAATGAAGAGGGGCTTCGCTACCTTCGCCAGTGGGTGAATGAGTCTGGCGTTCGCTGGGGGATCGATGACGATAACGTTCAGGAGTTCGAACTTCCTCCAACCGGGCAGCACACCTGGCGATTTGGCCTGACGCGTATGCTGCTGGGCTATGCCATGGAGAGCAGTCAGGGCGAGTGGAATGAGGTGCTGCCTTACGATGAGTCCAGCGGGTTAATTGCTGAACTGGTGGGGCATTTAGCGTCACTTTTAATGCAGCTTAACCGCTGGCGACACGAGCTGCTGCAGCCGCGTCCACTTGAAGAATGGCTCCCGGTTTGCAGAGCGTTGCTTAATGATTTCTTCCTGCCGGACAATGACACCGAAGCGGCGATGGCGCTCATTGAAACGCAGTGGCAGGCTATCATCGACGAAGGCGTCAATTCCCACTATCAGGAGTCCATTCCGCTGTCGCTGTTGAGGGATGAGTTGACGCAGCGGCTTGACCAGGAGCGAATCAGCCAGCGTTTCCTGGCAGGCCCCATCAATATTTGCACCCTGATGCCAATGCGTTCTATCCCGTTTAAAGTGGTCTGTTTACTTGGCATGAACGACGGCGTTTATCCTCGCGCGCTCGCGCCGTTGGGGTTCGATTTGATGAGCGCAAATCCAAAACGGGGCGACCGTAGCCGCCGTGATGATGACCGCTATCTCTTCCTTGAGGCGCTTATTTCCGCCCAGAGTAAGCTCTATATCAGCTATATCGGCCGTTCGATTCAGGACAACAGCGAGCGTTTCCCCTCCGTTCTGGTGCAGGAACTGGTGGATTATATCGGTCAGAGCCACTACCTGCCGGGAGATGAAGAGCGCAACTGCGATGAAAGCGAGAAGAGGGTGAAAGACCATATCACCTGTTTCCACAGCCGCATGCCGTTTGACCCGGTGAACTACACGGCCAGCGAGCGCCAGAGCTATGCGCAGGAGTGGCTGCCGGCGGCGAAAAAAGAGGGGAATGCGCATACCGATTTTATTCAGGAACTTGACCCGCGCCCTGTCGACACCCTGACCTTCGAGCAGCTTCAGCGGTTTTGGGCGCATCCGGTGCGCGCTTTCTTCCAGCAGCGACTACAGGTTAACTTCCGTTCTGAAGAGAGTGAAATTCCTGATGCAGAGCCGTTTACGCTGGAAGGTCTGGAGCGCTACCAGTTAAACCTGCAGCTGTTGAATGCGCTGGTTGAAGAGGAAGATGCTGAAAAACTTTACCGCCGCTACCGCGCTGCGGGACAGTTGCCTTATGGGGCGTTCGGGGAGATCGTCTGGGAGGCGCAGTGTCAGGAGATGACCGCCCTGGCAGAGCGCGTAAGAGCGTGCCGACAGCCAGGGAATAGTATTGAAATCGATCTCAACTGCAACGGGGTACAGCTCACGGGCTGGTTAACCCAGGTTCAGCAGGATGGGCTGCTTCGCTGGCGGCCTTCAATGCTTAGCGTTTCACAGGGTTTGCAACTCTGGCTGGAACATCTTGTCTACAGTGCGGGTGGGCATAAAGGCGAAAGCCGCATTTTCGTGCGCAAAGAGGGCGAATGGCGCTTCCCGCCGATGGAAGCCGAGCAGGCGTTAGGGTATCTCTCTTTGTACATTGATGGCTACCGCCAGGGAATGAACAAACCCCTCCTGCTACTGCCGGAAAGTGGCGGCGCCTGGATAAAAGCCTGTTATGACGCGCAGAATGATGCGATGTTAACGGATGAGGCTTCGCTGCAGAAAGCCCGCAGTAAGTTTATGCAGGCCTACGAAGGTAACATGATGGTGCGTGGCGAAGGTGAAGATGTCTGGTATCAGCGCTTATGGCGAACGCTTGAGCCAGAGTACCTGGAGGCTATCACGGAAGAGGCGCAGCGCTACCTGCTGCCGTTGTTTAAATTTAATCAGTCCTGAGAGCTGTATAAAAATTGCGCAGCTAAGGGTGTTCATTTATGATGCACTTCTTATCACGGACTGATGTACCCAAAGAAAGAGATGTTGGCGTGTCCAGCACGCAGTTTGTTAATGATGTAGCCGTGATAAAGAGGTCGTAATGCCAGGCAGCACCTTGATTAAAGCGTTTGTTTTGTTTATTGCCCTTTGGGCGCCCGTCACTCACGCAGACTCCGGTTGGCAACCCGTTCAGGAAACTATCCGTAAGAGCGAAAAAGATACCCGTCAATATCAGGCTATTCGTCTTGATAACGGCATGACCGTGCTGCTGGTTTCCGACCCGCAGGCGGTGAAATCCCTGTCGGCATTAGTGGTGCCGGTTGGGTCGCTGGAAGATCCTGACGCTCATCCTGGACTTGCACACTATCTGGAACATATGACGCTGATGGGGTCAAAAAAATATCCACAGCCAGATAGCCTGTCCGAATTTCTCAAGATGCATGGCGGTAGCCACAATGCCAGTACGGCACCGTACCGCACGGCCTTTTATCTCGAAGTCGAAAATGATGCGCAGGAAGGGGCAGTCGATCGTCTTGCTGATTCCATCGCCGCGCCGTTGCTGGATAAAAAATACGCCGATCGTGAACGCAATGCGGTGAATGCCGAGCTGACCATGGCCCGCACGCGAGACGGTATGCGCATGGCGCAGGTCAGCGCCGAAACCATCAACCCTGCACACCCGGGTTCGCGCTTCTCCGGCGGTAACCTCGAAACCTTGAGCGACAAACCGAATAGCCCGGTGCTGGATGCCCTGCACGCGTTTCGCGATAAATACTACTCCGCCAACCTGATGAAAGCGGTCATCTACAGCAATAAACCGTTGCCTGAGCTGGCAGACATGGCGGCCAAAACGTTTGGCCGGGTGCCGAATAAAAATATCGACCTGCCGCAAATAACCGTTCCGGTGGTCACGGACGCGCAAAAAGGTATCGTGATCCACTACGTTCCTGCCATGCCGCGCAAAGTGCTGCGCGTCGAATTCCGCATTGATAACAACACGGCGCAGTTTCGCAGTAAAACCGATGAGCTGGTGACCTACCTGATAGGTAACCGTAGCCCGGGTACGCTGTCTGACTGGCTGCAAAAGCAGGGGCTGGCGGAAGGTATTCGCGCCGATTCCGATCCGGTAGTGAACGGTAATAGCGGCGTACTGGCGATCTCCGCCACCCTGACCGACAAAGGGCTGGCCAACCGCGATGAAGTCGTGGCGGCTATCTTTAGCTACCTCGCTTTGCTGCGCGAGAAAGGCGTCGATAAGCGCTATTTTGATGAACTCGCGCACGTGCTGGATCTCGATTTCCGCTACCCATCCATAACCCGAGACATGGATTACGTGGAGTGGCTGGCGGATACCATGATCCGCGTGCCGGTGGAACATACCCTCGACGCGGTAAATATTGCCGACCGGTATGATGCCGGGGCGGTAAAAGCTCGCCTGGCGATGATGACGCCGGAAAATGCCCGCATCTGGTACATCAGCCCGAACGAACCGCATAACAAGACGGCGTACTTTGTCGATGCCCCTTATCAGGTGGATAAAATCAGCGCCCAGACCTTCGCCGACTGGCAGAAGAAGGCCGGGGAGATTGCGTTGAAGCTGCCGGAGCTGAACCCCTATATTCCGGATGATTTCTCGCTGATCAAAACGACGAAAGATTATCCGCATCCAGAACTCATCATTGATGAGCCAACGCTGCGCGTTGTGTATACCCCAAGCCGCTATTTTGCCAGTGAGCCAAAAGCCGATGTCAGCGTGGTGCTGCGTAACCCGAAAGCAATGAACAGCGCCAAAAATCAGGTGATGTTCGCACTCAATGACTATCTCGCCGGTATCGCTCTCGATCAGCTCAGCAACCAGGCCGCCGTGGGCGGGATCAGCTTCTCCACCAACGCCAATAACGGTTTGATGCTTAATGCAAACGGCTATACCCAGCGCTTGCCTCAGCTGTTCCAGGCCTTGCTGGAGGGCTACTTCAGCTACACGCCGACGGAAGAGCAGCTTGAGCAGGCTAAATCCTGGTATGCCCAGATGATGGATTCTGCCGAGAAGGGCAAGGCCTACGATCTTGCGCTTATGCCGGCGCAAATGCTGTCGCAGGTTCCTTATTTCCAGCGAGAGGAGCGCCGCGCGCTGCTGCCTTCAATCTCCTTAAAAGACGTGCTGGCGTACCGCGACGCGCTGAAAACCAATACGCGTCCGGAGTTCCTGATTGTCGGCAACATGAGTGAGGAGCAGGCCAAAACTCTGGCGCAGAATGTTCGCACTCAGCTCGGCTCTAAAGGCGACGAGTGGTGCCGCAACCAGGACGTGCTGGTTGAGAAAAAGCAAAATGTGATTTTTGAAAAGGCGGGTAACAGCACGGATTCCGCGCTGGCCGCGGTATTTGTGCCAACGGGCTATGATGAATTCGCCAGCTCGGCGCAGAGTGCCGTGCTGGGACAGATTATTCAGCCGTGGTTCTATAACCAGTTACGCACCGAGGAGCAGCTTGGCTACGCGGTATTTGCCTTCTCCATGAATGTCGGGCGTCAGTGGGGGCTGGGCTTCCTGCTGCAAAGCAGCGACAAACAACCGGCGTATCTCTGGAAGCGTTATCAGGCCTTCTTCCCGCAGGTGGAAGCAAAACTGCGTGCCATGAAGCCGGAGGAATTTGCTCAGATCCAGCAGGCCGTCATCGCGCAGGTGATGCAGCCGCCGCAGACGCTGGGTGAAGAAGCCTCTCAGCTGAGCAAAGATTTCGATCGCGGTAATCTGAAATTTGATTCGCGTGATAAAGTAGTGGCCGAGATAAAACAGCTGACGCCGCAGAAGGTTGCCGACTTCTTCCATCAGGCGGTCATTAAGCCGCAGGGAATCACTATCCTGTCTCAGGTTTCCGGTAGCCAGAACGGGAAAACGGAGTACGTAAACCCGAAAGGCTGGAAAGTCTGGAAGAGCGTCAGCGCGCTGCAGCAATCTATGCCCTGGAGTAAGAAAGAATGACCGATACCGCTGAGTCCCTTGATCCCTTACGTTTACCTCTGCAGGGTGAACGATTGATTGAAGCCTCAGCGGGAACGGGAAAAACCTTCACCATTGCCGCCCTCTATCTGCGCCTGCTGTTAGGGCTTGGCGGCAACGCTGCTTTTCCACGCCCTTTGAGCGTGGAAGAGCTGCTGGTGGTCACCTTCACCGAGGCCGCTACCGCGGAGCTGCGGGGCCGTATTCGTACCAATATCCACGAGCTGCGCATCGCCTGTCTGCGTCAGAGCACGGATAACCCTCTCTACGCCAGCCTTCTGGAAGAGATTGCCGATAAGCAGCAGGCAGCCCAGTGGCTGCTGCTCGCTGAACGGCAGATGGACGAAGCGTCCGTCTTTACCATTCACGGTTTTTGCCAGCGTATGCTGAGCCTGAATGCGTTCGAGTCCGGAATGCTGTTCGAACAGCAGCTCATTGAAGATGAATCCGTGCTTCGCTATCAGGCCTGCGCGGATTTCTGGCGTCGCCACTGCTACCCCTTACAGCGTGATATTGCCGAAGCGGTACACGCGCTCTGGAAAGGCCCGGAAGCGCTGCTGCGCGCGATCGATCGTTATCTCCAGGGGGAAGCGCCGATAATCAAATCCCCGCCGCCGGCAGATGAAACCCTGGCCTCGCGGCATGAAAAAATCATCGCGAAAATTGCGGACATCAAGCAAAAATGGATGGAGTCAGTCGGCGAGATTGACGCCATCATCGAAAATTCCGGCATCGATCGTCGCAAGTTCAACCGCGGCAATCAGGGGAAATGGATCGACAAGATCAGCGCCTGGGCGCAGGAAGAGACGCGGGGCTATCAGCTCCCGGACGCGCTGGAGAAATTCTCCCAGCGTTTCCTGGCTGAGCGGACCAAAGCCGACGGCATTGTGCCTGAGCATCCCCTGTTTGTGGCAATAGAAACCCTGCTGGCGGATAACCTTACGCTGAACGATCTGATGATCGCTCGCGCCATGACCGAAATTCGCGAAGCCGTGGCGCGCGAGAAACGCCGCCGGGGTGAACTGGGTTTCGACGATATGCTGAGCCGCCTTGATGCGGCGCTGTGCAGTGAAAACGGCGAAGCGCTTGCCGCCGCGATTCGCACCCGCTTCCCGGTTGCGATGATAGACGAATTTCAGGACACCGACCCTCAGCAGTACCGCATTTTCCGCCGTATCTGGCGCCAGCAGCCCGGTACCGCGCTGTTGTTAATCGGCGATCCGAAACAGGCCATCTACGCCTTCCGCGGGGCGGATATTTTCACCTATATGAAAGCCCGCAGCGAGGTTGACGCGCACTACACGCTCGATACCAACTGGCGCTCCTCTCCCGGCATGGTGGAAAGCGTCAACGCGCTCTTTAGCCGCATGGATACGGCGTTTATGTTTCGGGAGATCCCGTTTCAGCCGGTAAAATTTGCCCCGAAAAATGCCTCGCTGCGCTTCGAGTTTAACGGCGTGACGCAGCCTGCCATGAACTTCTGGCTGCTGGATGGGGAAGGCTGCGGCGTTGCCGACTATCAAAATGCCATGGCCCAACACTGTGCTGCGCAAATCCGTGACTGGCTCAGTGCCGGGGCGCGGGGCGAGGCGCTGCTGTGGAAGGGGGATAACCCCACCCCGGTAAAGGCATCGGATATTACGGTGCTGGTGCGCAGCCGTCAGGAGGCCGCATTAATCCGAGACGCCCTGACGTTACTGAATATCCCCTCCGTCTATCTATCGAACCGTGACAGCGTCTTTGAAACGCTGGAAGCGCAGGAGATGTTATGGCTGCTCCAGGCCGTGCTGGCCCCGGAGCGGGAAAGTACATTGCGTAGCGCATTAGCCAGCGCGATGCTCGGACTGAACGCGCGGGATATAGATGCGCTCAACAATGACGAAGCCGCGTGGGATGCTGTGGTAGAGGAGTTTGTGCGCTACCGCGAAAAATGGCAGAAGCGTGGAGTTATGGCGATGGTGCGCGAGCTCATGGCACAGCGCCACATTGCGGAGAATATGCTGGCTACCGCAGGCGGCGAGCGCCGTTTGACCGATATTTTGCACATCAGCGAACTCTTGCAGGAAGCGGGTACGCAGCTGGAGAGCGAGCACGCCCTGGTGCGCTGGCTGGCGCAGCAGATTGCCGATCCGAACAGCAATTCATCCAGTCAGCAGATGCGCCTCGAGAGTGATAAACATCTGGTGCAGATCGTCACCATTCACAAGTCGAAAGGCCTGGAATATCCGCTGGTCTGGCTGCCGTTTATCGCCAATTACCGCGTACAGGATCAGGCTTTTTACCACGATCGCGAGTCTTTTGAGGCGGTGCTCGATCTCAGCAACGCGGAGTCCAGCGTTGAGCTGGCCGAAGCCGAACGTCTGGCGGAAGACCTGCGCCTGCTTTACGTGGCGCTGACCCGTTCGGTATGGCACTGCAGCCTGGGCGTTGCGCCGCTGTTCCGTCGCCGTGGCGAAAAGATCGGGGAGAGCGATTTCCATCTGAGCGCGCTGGGGCGGCTTATTCAACAGGGTGAGCCCAAAGACGCGGCGGGCCTGCGCCAGTGCATCGAATCGCTTTGCACTGAGCATGTTGCCCTGCATATTCCATCGCTGCCCGATAACAGCCGCTGGCACATGCCGGATCTGCACGAGTCAGATCTCCATGCCCGTCAGGTGGTACGTACCATTGCCGACGACTGGCGCGTTACCAGCTACTCCGGCTTACAGCAGCACGGGCAGAGTATTGCGCAGGATCTGATGCCAAAACTGGACGTGGATGCCGCAGGAGCCGGTAGCGTACCCGTTGAGCCTGTGCTGACGCCACACCAGTTCCCGCGCGGCGCTTCGCCGGGCACGTTTTTGCACAGCCTGTTTGAAGAGCTGGATTTCACCCAGCCGGTTTCCGAAGAGTGGGTGCTGAAGATGTTACAGAGCGGTGGTTACGACGCACAGTGGCAGCCGGTTCTCACCGACTGGATCCGCGCGGTTCTGCACGCGCCGCTCACTACGCAGGGGATTTCGCTGAATCAGTTGACCGCCAAAGATAAGCAGGTGGAGATGGAGTTTTATCTCCCCATCGCCAGCCCGCTCAGGGCTGAGGCGCTTGATGCGCTGATCCGCGAGTACGATCCGCTATCTGCCGGATGCCCGCCGCTGAATTTCCGCCAGGTGCAGGGGATGCTCAAAGGCTTTATCGATCTGGTTTTCCGCCACGAAGGACGCTACTACCTGCTGGATTACAAATCGAACTGGCTCGGTGACAGCAGCGAAGCCTATACCCAACAGGCGATGGCGTCGGCAATGCAACTGCATCGCTACGATCTGCAGTACCAGCTTTACACTCTGGCGCTACACCGTTACCTGCGCCATCGCATGGCCAATTACCGTTACGAAGCGCATTTTGGCGGCGTGATTTACCTGTTCCTGCGCGGCGTGGATGCTAACGACCCGCGTTCCGGCATCTTTAGCACGCGTCCGGCTGAGGAACTGATTGAAAAAATGGATAACCTGTTTGCAGCGAACACGGAGGAGGTGGTATGACGATGCAGGCGCTACTGCTGGACGCGGTTGAACAACGATTACTGCGCCACCTGGACGTGCAGTTTGCCATGATGGTGGCAGGTGAGGAGCCTGCCGTCATGCTTGCCGCAGCCATTCTTAGCAAAGACGCGGGAGAGGGGCACGTGTGCCTGCCGCTGTCGCGTCTGGCGGTGGATGAGAAAATGCCGCCGGCTTTACAGGCGTGTTTCGCGCAGCTCGGTGACGCTGTGGACTGGCAGGAGATATTACTCGGCTCGCCTGCCGTAAGCGGAGCCGATACCGGGACGCCGATGATCCTTGTCGGCGAACGTTTGTATCTTAACCGGCTGTGGCGTAACGAGCTGACGGTGGCGCGCTTCTTCAGCGAGAGCAACGCGCCGCTTCCCTGCGATGAAACGCAGCTCCGGCAAACGCTGGATGCGCTGTTTACCGCTGACGATGCGACAGACTGGCAGAAAGTGGCAGCTGCCGTGGCGTTAACGCGTCGGATCTCGGTCATTTCTGGCGGTCCGGGCACCGGGAAAACGACCACCGTGGCAAAACTGCTCGCCGCGCTGATTCAGTTATCGGGGGAGCAAAAGTGCCGTATTCGCCTGGCGGCCCCCACCGGTAAAGCCGCTGCGCGTCTGACGGAGTCGTTAGGCGGCGCGCTGCAAAAGCTGCCGCTTACCGGGGAGCAGCTTGCGCTTTTTCCCAATGAAGCCAGCACGCTGCACCGTTTGCTTGGCGCACAGCCTGGCAGCCAGCGTCTGCGCTACCATGCCGGTAACCCGCTGCACCTGGATGTGCTGGTGGTGGATGAAGCCTCAATGATTGATCTGACGATGATGTCGCGTTTGATTGATGCGCTACCGCCGCACGCGCGCGTCATTTTCCTCGGCGATCGTGACCAGCTTGCCTCCGTAGAGGCGGGGGCAGTGCTGGGCGATATTTGCACCTATGCCAGCCTGGGATATACCGCTGAACGCGCTCAGGAGTTAGCCCGTCTTACCGGATGTACGCTCACCTCTGAAAGCCACTCTCTTGCAGGGGCGCTGCGCGACAGCCTGTGTCTGCTGCAGAAAAGCTACCGTTTCGGCAGCGATTCCGGAATCGGCCAGCTTGCGGCGGCCGTAAACCGGGGAGACAGACACGCTACCTCAGCGGTGTTTGCCGGAACCTTTACGGATATTGAGAAAAAATCGCTGCAAAACGGGGAAGAGTATCAGGCGATGCTGGACGACGCCCTGCAGGGGTACCAGCACTTTCTGACAAGCGTACAACAGCAAAGTGCGCCGGAGCAGGTCATTGCCGCGTTTGGCGAATACCAGCTGCTCTGTGCGCTGAGGGAAGGCCCCTTTGGCGTCAGGGGTCTCAACGACAGGCTGGAACAGCTGCTGGCGCAAAAACGCAAAATTAACCGTACCCCGCATTCGCGCTGGTATGAAGGGCGACCGGTGATGATTTCCCGCAACGACAGCGCGCTGGGGTTGTTTAACGGTGATATCGGGATTGCGCTAGACTGCGGTCAGGGCCTGCGCGTCTGGTTCCAGATGCCGGACGGGAGCGTGAAGTCCTTCCAGCCGAGCCGTTTGCCCGAGCATGAAACCGCCTGGGCGATGACGGTGCATAAATCCCAGGGCTCCGAATTTAACCATGCTGCGCTGATCCTGCCTACGCAGCTTTCACCCGTTATTACCCGCGAGCTGATCTATACCGCCATTACGCGCGCGCGTCAGCGCCTGTCGCTTTATGCCGATGAACGGGTGCTGGTGCAGGCGATCGCCACCCGTACGGAACGCCGAAGCGGGCTGAGCGCGATATTTGAGTCCCTCTGAACGAAAGCCCTCGCTGGACGGTGAGGGCGTCGTATTATCCCAGATCGGCCATCAGCACCTTTGAACGACGCTGATAGTTGTACATCTCTTTCTTTGTTTCCGGCAGAGAATCGATATCCACCGGCGTGAACCCGCGCTCCTGGAACCAGTGAATGCTGCGCGTCGTCAGGACGAACAGCTTGCTCAGCCCCATCTGGCGCGCCTGCGCCGCCACGCGCTCAAGCAGCATTTCACCGCGTGAAGAGCTACGGTAATCAGGATGCACCGCCACGCAGGCCATTTCACCGATCTTCTCTTCCGGGAACGGATAGAGCGCGGCGCAGGCGATGGTCAGGTTATCGCGCTGAATAATGGTGAATTTGTCGATCTCCATCTCCAGCTGCTCGCGTGAACGACGCACCAGGATACCCTGCTGTTCCAGCGGGCGGATCAGTTCCAGAATACCGCCGATATCGTTGATGGTGGCGCGGCGGATCTGCTCCGCGCTCTCCATGACAATCTGCGTACCAATACCGTCGCGGGAGAACAACTCCTGCAGCAGGGCGCCATCTTCCTGATAGCTGATCAGGTGGCTGCGGCGCACGCCGCTGCGGCAGGCCTTCACGGCGCCACGCAGGAAGCGGACGGTGCCGGAGTGGTAATCGCCTTCGGCTTCCAGCGCTTCCACGCGGGCCTGGGCTTCGTTCGGGAAGAGTTCCGGTACGATTGTTCCTTCATCGTTCACGACGCCCTGGGAGGAGCAGAACCCAATCATTTTTTCAGCCTTCAGCTTGATTGCCAGCTGCGTGGCAATCTCCTCGGACGTCAGGTTAAAGCTTTCGCCAGTCACGGAAACGGCGACCGGGCCCATCAGCACGATGGCACCGCTGTCCAGCTGGCGGTGAATAGCTTCTTCATCAATACGACGAATGCGACCGCTGTGGCAGTAATCCACGCCATCGTCCACGCCGAGCGGCTGGGCAATGATAAAGTTGCCGCTCACGACGTTGATATGCGCGCCCTGCAGCGGCGTGTTGTTCAGGCTCATGGACAGGCGAGCGGTAATATCCAGCTGCAGCAGACCTGCCGCCTGTTTCACTAGCTCAAGGGTTTTAGCATCCGTGACGCGGGTATGTTTGTGGTAAATCGGCTCGTGGTGATGAGCGGCCAGGTTGGCGTCGATCTGCGGACGGGCGCCATAAACCACCACCAGGCGGATCCCGAGGCTGTGCAGCAGGCCAATGTCATTGACGATGCTGGAAAAATTTTCATGCTCAATGGCTTCGCCGCCAAGCATGATGACAAACGTTTTTCCCCGATGGGCGTTGATATAGGGAACAGAATGGCGGAATCCCTGGACCAGTTCGGTTCTACGTTCCTTCACCATGGCACAACCCTTAATGAATGTTTATTCGTAATTTATGTATTTTTATTCGATTGTGACCGCGTGTGCAAGCGCAAATTTTCCACGACCCACAGAATTTGGTAAGTAATCCGTGCGTTAGCGTATGATTGTTTACCCTTTTATAGATGACAGTTTATGCGTCGTTCGTTAAAGTTTTCGGTCAATCTGGACATTTTGTATATCAGTCAGTGTTCTTGCTCGGGAGAAGCATGTCGGGATCCAATTCAGCAATAAGCCGCCGCCGTTTGTTAAAAGGGGCCGGGGCAATGTGGTTGCTTAGCGTCAGTCAGGTCGGTCTTGCCGCAACCAGTCAGGTGGTAGCGGTGCGCGTCTGGCCATCGTCGACCTATACGCGCGTGACGGTCGAATCCAATCGCGTGCTGAAATATAAGCAATTTGCCCTCAGCAACCCGGAACGCGTGGTGGTGGATCTCGAAGGCGTTAACCTCAACTCCGTGCTGAAAGGGATGGCGGCGCAGATCCGCGGCGACGATCCGTTTATTAAATCGGCGCGCGTCGGGCAGTTCGACCCGCAAACCGTGCGCATGGTGTTTGAGCTTAAGCAGAACGTGAAGCCTCAGCTGTTCGCCCTGGCGCCCGTCGCGACGTTTAAAGAGCGTTTGGTGATGGATCTTTACCCGGCGAATGCGACGGATATTCAGGATCCGCTTCTCGCCCTGCTGGAGGATTACAACAAAGGCGATCTTCAGCGTCAGGTGCCGCCCGCGCAAAGTGGTCCGCAGCCGGGGAAAGCAGGGCGCGATCGTCCGATTGTGATCATGCTCGATCCTGGCCATGGCGGCGAAGACTCCGGCGCGGTGGGAAAATACCGTACGCGTGAAAAAGACGTGGTGCTGCAAATTGCCCGTCGCCTGAAGGCGTTGATTGATAAAGAAGGCAATATGCGCGCCTATATGACGCGCAATGAAGATATCTTTATTCCGCTTAAGGTCCGGGTGGCGAAAGCGCAGAAGCAGCGCGCAGATTTGTTCGTCTCAATTCATGCGGATGCGTTTACCAGCCGTCAGCCAAGCGGCTCGTCGGTGTTTGCGCTCTCAACCAAAGGCGCGACCAGTACCGCCGCGAGATACCTTGCGGACACCCAGAACGCCTCGGACCTGATTGGTGGCGTAAGCAAAAGCGGCGATCGCTACGTCGACCACACCATGTTCGATATGGTGCAGTCGCTGACCATTAACGACAGCCTGAAGTTTGGTAAAGCGGTGCTGGGCAAGCTGGGGAACATCAATAAGCTGCATAAGAACAGCGTTGAACAGGCCGGATTTGCGGTACTCAAGGCGCCGGATATTCCGTCCATCCTGGTTGAAACCGCGTTTATCAGTAACGTGGAAGAGGAGCGTAAGCTCAAGACCGCAAAATTCCAGCAGGAGGTTGCGGAGTCGATTCTGGCAGGGATTCGTGCGTATTTCTCTGACGGGGCGACGCTGGCGCGGCGCGGATAACGCTCTCAGCCGGGTAGACGCCCGGCAAATTCACAAACGACAGATACAAAAAAACACCCTTCAGGGTGTTTATTGTTTTAGAAGTGTTGGTTGCGGGGGCCGGATTTGAACCGACGACCTTCGGGTTATGAGCCCGACGAGCTACCAGGCTGCTCCACCCCGCGTCCGTCTTTCTACTCTTGTAGAAACTTACTTCTTCAAATTTGATT
>NZ_CDRQYH010000021.1:0-58791 GCF_977039595.1 Enterobacter sp. | reverse complement strand
CACCTGAAGCGCCTCTTTATCCAGCATGGCTTCGGCAAGCAGCTTCTTGAGTCTGGCGTTCTCTTCCTCAAGCGACTTCAGGCGCTTAACTTCAGGCACCTCCATACCGCCATACTTCTTACGCCAGATGTAAAACGTGGCATCGGAAATGGCATGCTTGCGGCAGAGTTCACGGGCGGGTACCCCAGCTTCGGCTTCGCGGAGAATACTGATGATCTGTTCATCGGAAAAACGCTTCTTCATGGGGATGTCCTCATGTGGCTTATGAAGACATTACTAACATCGGGGTGTACTAATCAACGGGGAGCAGGTCACCCGTTGAGCATTCATCATTACAAAAGGTAGATCTTTAGAATTACTACGGCTGATAACTATGTTAGCCATTACATCATGAATAGCTACGTTATGTGCCATTAGAGCATTGATGTAACCCATCACATCAAACGGGTTCTGGCGGCTAAAGCGGTCTATAGATTCCACTACCAATATAGAACTATCCCACATACCATTACGTACTTGTTCCATCCATGCCCCTAACTCACCCTCAGAGATGTTTAAACCCTTAAAGGCTGAGACACCTTGATCCGATAGTACTACTGGGGCTGGATCATCCATTTCCGCACAAATGCCAGTACGCTCTAAGTAGCCTTCTAATAGTTCAGCTTGGCGTGCGATACCTGACCCGTCGAGCTGCTGATCCGAGCTAACACGATGATACACAAATACTTTTTTCATGTTAAACCTTCTAATTTTTGTTTGTATAAGCATAACACATTTGTATGATTATCAGGCAAAAAAGGTTTTAGAATCCGACCCGCTGCCGGTTCCCCAGGCGCTGCAACTGATTGATCTGCTGGATGAGCATGCCGTTCACGGCCTGATGTATGTGGATAACGCGATGGTCTACGAGCGCCCTACCGGCCACGTGGTGCGCACCAGCAACTGGGCGTTGTCCCTGCCTGAAGCGCAGCGTCCCGTCTTTACCCAGGTTTCCTCCCTGCGTCAGGCGGCCCAGGACGTTGAGGCTATCTGGAAATTCGCCCTGACGGATGAAGACACCACCAAGCTGAATGCCTTCGCGAAACACGTGGAACAGACGCTGGGTCTGGAGTGCGAATGGTCCTGGCACGATCAGGTGGATATTGCCCGCAAAGGCAACAGCAAAGGCAAACGCCTGACGCAGTATGTGGAATCAAAAGGCTGGTCGATGCAGGACGCGATCGCCTTCGGCGACAACTACAACGACATAAGCATGCTGGAAGCCGCCGGTACCGGCGTGGCGATGGGCAATGCCGACGACGCGGTAAAAGCGCACGCCAACGTGGTGATTGGCGACAACACCACCGACAGCATCGCGCAGTACATTTACACTCACCTGCTGTAATCAGGCGGTGATCGAGACGCTCTTAATTTGCGCGTAAAGCCACAGTCCGGGTTTGATCCCTAACTCATCCCTGGCCCACGGGCTGATGCGCGCCCAGAGCGTCCTGCTGCCGACCTCGAGCTTCACTTCCACTTGCCCGTTATCATCAAAACATTCCGCCACTTTGGCGCGCAGGATATTTCGAATACTGGTTTGCAGCGGGGGCTGCAGCACCAGCGAGACGTCCGACGCCTGGATGCGAATACGCAGCGCGGACTGTAACGGCTTGTCGATCTTATTGACCCACAGGTGCTGATCGCCCAGCGCCAGCGCCGTCATCGCGTAGTGCGGATGATGTTCCTGGACGCTTACTTTCAGAATGCTGCTCTGCTGTTCCCGGGGCAACCAGGGGTGCATCACGCTGCTGCCCCACACCTCTTCCAGGTTGCCGAAGGCCTTGACGCTGCCCTCTTCCAGCACCAGCACTTTGTCGGCCAGATGGAGGATCTCATCCAGCGAATGGCTGACGTAGAGCATCGGAATATTAATTTCCCGCGTCAGGCGCTGTAGATAAGGCAGAAGTTCGCGTTTACGCGGAATATCCAGCGAGGCCAGCGGTTCGTCGAGCAGCAGCAGTTCGGGTGCGGTCAGCAACGCGCGGCCAATGGCCACGCGCTGTTTTTCTCCACCGGAGAGCGAGGATGGCAGCCTGTCGAGCAATGGCTCAATACCTAAAAGCGTCACCAGCTTATCAAACTGCCCGGCCATGCTTTTCGCCATGCCGTAACGCAGGTTGCCGCGCACGCTGTAGTGCGGGAACAGGCGTGCATCCTGGAAAACATAGCCGATGCGGCGTTTATCCGGCGAGAGGTAAACCTTATTCTCCACGTCATTCAGGACCCGGTCATTCAGGACAATACGGCCAGACTGCGGACGCGTCAGGCCGCTGATGGCATTAATCAGCGACGTTTTTCCCGCCCCCGACACGCCAAAGATGGCGGTGATTCCGCTTGCCGGCAGCGTTTCATTAAGCGTCAGGGTATGGTTTCCCAGCGTCTGGGTGAAATGGAGTTCCAGCATGCTTATTTCCCCATCCGCTCGCGGCTGAGCCGCGCCAGCCATTCAGACACCATTAGCGACACCAGCGCCAGCACAATTGAAATGATACACAGCCGCGCCGCCGCGCCTTCACCGCCCGGCGTTTGAATCAGCGTATACATGGCCGACGGAATCGTCCGCGTCTCACCGGGTATGTTCGACACAAACGTGATCGTCGCGCCAAACTCGCCGAGCGAGCGGGCGAAGGCCAGCACCGTCCCGACAATAATGCCGGGTAACGTCAGGGGCAGCGTGATGGTGAAAAAGACGCGCCAGCGCCCGGCGCCCAGCGTGCGGGCCGCCTGTTCAAGCTTCATGTCCACCCCTTCCAGCGCGAGACGTATCGCCCGCACCATCAGTGGGAATGACATCACCGCCGCAGCCAGTACCGCACCGCGCCAGCTAAAAGCGAACGTCAGCCCAAACCAGTCGTAGAGCTTCTCGCCGATAAAACCGCGTCGCCCCATCGAAATCAGCAGCAGGTAACCGACCACTACGGGCGGCAACACGAGCGGAAGATGAAGCACGCTGTCGAGCAGCGTTTTGCCGGGAAACTGACAGCGAACCAGTAGCCAGGCAAAGAAGATCCCAAAGGGCAAACTCAGCGCAACCGCCAGGGAAGAGACTTTAAGGCTCAGCAGAACAGCCTGCCATTCAGGATCGGTCAATATCATCAGTGAGTCGTAAATCCGTAACGTTTAAAGATAGCGGACGCTTCAGGCCCCTTCAGATAATCGCGGAAAGCCGTCACGGTCGCATTTTTATGTCCATCAACAATCGCAACAGGATATTCCACTTTCTTGTGGGAGTCTTCCGGGAACGTTGCCACCACTTTCACCCCCTTACTGGCTACGGCATCAGAGCCATACACAATGCCCAGCGGGGCTTCGTTGCGTTCCACCAGCGCCAGCGCGCCGCGCACGTCTTCGGCCGGGGCCAGCTTCGGCGACAACGTCTCCCATGCGCCCAGCTTTTGCAGCGCTTCTTTGGCATAAATCCCGGCCGGAACGTGCGCCGGGTCGCCCACCGCCAGACGGCCACCGTTCAGCAGGCTCGTCCAGTTGGTCTGTTTGTTGATAGTGATGTCCGCCTGCGCGCTGCCTTTTGGCGCCACGACAACCAGGCTATTCCCCAGCAGCGTTTCGCGGGTTGTCGCATCAATTGATTTCTTCTCCGCCGCGTAATCCATCCACTTCTGATCCGCCGAGATGAACAGATCCGCCGGTGCGCCCGCTTCTATCTGGCGAGCCAGCGTCGAGGAAGAGGCAAAAGAGGAGACCACCTCGACGTTTTTCTCTTTTTTATACGCCGCCGCAATATCCTGCAGCGCGTTAGTCAACGACGCCGCCGCAAAGACCGTGATTTTACCCTCGTCCGCCAGCGCGTGTCCGGTAAGGGAAAGCGTCAATGTTGCCCCTGCAAAAAGGCGTACCCATGAACGTGCCATCTGTAACTCCTGCGAGTAGCGTTATATACAAATTAATATAACGATAACGTCAGGGAGATCCCAGCGTTTAATCGTACCGCTGAATGGGTAAACCGGTGTGATGCGTTAAATTATATCGGCGAAAACGGGAAAATCTTGAGAGCAAAACGCCCGGACAAGCCGGGCGTTTTGAGGGGAATCAATGCTGCTTTTTAGCCTGGTCTCTGTGACCAATGTTCGAAAAGACGTTGAACACTTCACCCAGGCCGTAGATGGCACCGAGGATGATGGCCATCACTACTGGTACCATGATCACGGCGAATACCAGACTTTTCAACAACTCTAACATGGTTTTCTCCAGATATTGTGAATGACTCATTCTACCCTGAATAGTGAGAAAAACATCCCCTTTTGTGCGGTACCCTTTGCGCCCTGCACCATTTGGGTCACAATACTCTTTTTGCTAGGACACTGTTATGCAGGCCGAAATTCTCCTCACTCTACGACTTCAGCAAAAGCTTTTCGCCGATCCGCGACGTATCGCCCTGCTTAAACAAATAGAACAAACGGGCTCGATTAGCCAGGGGGCGAAAAACGCGGGAATCAGCTATAAAAGCGCCTGGGACGCCATCAACGAGATGAACACCCTGAGCGAACACCCGCTGGTGGACAGAGCCACGGGCGGCAAAGGCGGCGGCGGTGCGATCGTGACGCGTTATGGCCAGCGCCTTATTCAGCTTTACGATCTGCTGGCGCAGATCCAGCAAAAAGCGTTTGATGTGTTGAGCGATGACGATAACGTTCCGCTGGACAGTCTGCTGGCCGCCATTTCCCGCTTCTCTTTACAAACCAGCGCCCGCAACCAGTGGTTTGGTACGGTGACGGCGCGCGACGATCTCCAGGTACAGCAGCATATTGAGATCCTGCTTGCCGATGGCACCACCCGTCTGAAAGCCGCCATAACGGCGCAGAGCGCAGAGCGTCTTGAGCTTGATGAAGGTAAAGAGGTGCTGGTGCTGCTGAAAGCGCCGTGGGTCACTATCACGCGCGATCCCGACGCGGCAAAGGCAGCAGATAACCAGCTGCCGGGCACAATCAGCCATATCGAACGCGGCCAGGCGCAATGCGAAGTGCTTATGACCCTGGCAGATGGGCAACCGCTCTGTGCGACCATACCGCTCAGCGAGTCGGACGACTTAGAAGAAGGTGCTGTCGTCACCGCTTATTTCAACGCGGACCGGGTGATTATCGCCACTTTGTGCTGAGCACATTGACAATCGAACCGACAGTGCGTATCCCTGATATCTGGTGCTGCAAAAACAGGGATAAATCATGTCATCATTGCATATTTCGCAAGGCACGTTTCGTCTTAGCGATACCCGAACGCTAACGATTGCTGATTTGACGATTCGCGCGGGTGAAAGCTGGGCGTTTGTCGGCACTAACGGCAGCGGTAAATCCGCGCTGGCCCGCGCGCTGGCGGGAGAGCTCAACCTCCTCAAAGGCGAATACCAGAGCGACTTTACGCGCCTGACGCGCCTGTCGTTTGAACAACTGCAAAAGCTGGTCAGCGACGAGTGGCAGCGCAACAACACCGATTTACTCAGCCCTGGCGAAGACGATACCGGCCGTACGACGGCGGAAATTATTCAGGATGAAGTGAAGGATCCCGCCCGCTGCCAGCGCCTGGCAGAACAGTTCGGTATCACCCCTCTACTGAACCGGCGCTTTAAATACCTTTCGACCGGCGAGACGCGAAAAACGCTGCTTTGTCAGGCGCTGATGAGCGAACCTGAACTGCTTATTCTGGACGAACCGTTCGACGGTCTTGACGTGCAGTCCCGGGCGCAGCTGACGTCTCTGCTGGCGTCGCTTAATCAGCAGGGATATACCCTCGTGCTGGTGCTTAACCGCTTCGATGAAATTCCGGAATTTATCCAGCACGCGGGCGTCCTGGCCGACTGTAACCTGACCGAGACCGGCGAAAAAACCGCGCTGCTTAAGCAGGCGCTGATTGCCCAACTCGCGCACAGCGAACAGCTCGACGGTATTACCCTTCCGGAACCCGACGCCCCGTCGGCGCGCCACGCGCTTGATCCCCACCAGCCGCGCATCGTGCTGCGGGATGGTGTGGTCTCTTATGACGATCGCCCGATCCTTAATCACCTCAACTGGACGGTCAATCCAGGCGAGCACTGGCAGATTGTCGGCCCCAACGGCGCGGGAAAATCGACGCTGCTGAGCCTGATCACCGGCGATCATCCGCAGGGCTACAGCAACGACCTCACGCTGTTTGGTCGGCGTCGCGGCAGCGGCGAAACCATCTGGGATATCAAAAAACACATCGGCTACGTCAGCAGCAGCCTGCATCTGGATTACCGGGTCAGTACCACGGTACGCAACGTGATCCTCTCCGGGTATTTTGATTCCATCGGTATTTATCAGGCGGTGTCGGATAAACAACATAAGCTCGCCCAGCAGTGGCTGGACATTCTGGGCATGGACAACCGGGTTGCTGACGCGCCGTTTCATAGTCTGTCGTGGGGGCAGCAGCGTCTGGCCCTGATCGTTCGCGCGCTGGTGAAACACCCTACGCTGCTGATCCTCGACGAACCGCTGCAGGGACTCGACCCGTTGAACCGCCAGCTTATCCGCCGCTTTGTGGATGTCCTGATTAGCGAAGGTGAAACGCAGCTGCTTTTCGTTTCACATCATGCCGAAGATGCCCCCGCCTGCATCACGCATCGCCTGGAGTTTGTTCCGGACGGTGAGGGTTATCGCTACCTTCTCAGCAACGTTGATTAACCGTGGAGGGCTCTGCCCTCCTCTTTTTCAGATAACTTGCATCAATACATCGCTATCTCTTTGATCTAGAATGCTCTCAGTCATGAAAAAAGTGAGTGTGAAAACGAGTGTAAACGATTCCACTATTTTATCCCATGTCACACTTTTCGCGTCTCTGTTATGCTATGGTTATTACATACCATAAGCCCAATGGAGCGAAATATGCGAGTTCTGGTAACAGGTGGTAGCGGTTACATAGGTAGTCATACCTGCGTGCAACTGCTGCAAAACGGCCATGACGTCATCATTCTCGACAACCTGTGCAACAGTAAGCGCAGCGTGCTGCCTGTGATTGAACGTCTTGGCGGTAAACAACCGACTTTTGTGGAAGGCGACATCCGCAACGAAGCGCTGATGACCGAGATCCTTCACGACCACGCCATAGAAGCGGTGATCCACTTCGCGGGTCTGAAAGCGGTCGGTGAATCCGTTGCGAAGCCGCTCGAGTATTACGACAACAACGTCAACGGCACTCTGCGTCTCATCTCC
This sequence comes from Enterobacter sp., assembly GCF_977039595.1. Lineage (NCBI taxonomy): Bacteria > Pseudomonadati > Pseudomonadota > Gammaproteobacteria > Enterobacterales > Enterobacteriaceae > Enterobacter > Enterobacter sp. The sequence goes on along the minus strand of NZ_CDRQYH010000021.1, from coordinate 51,571 downwards.
GCCATGCGCGCGGCGAACGTCAAAAACTTCATCTTTAGCTCCTCCGCCACCGTCTACGGCGATCAACCGAAAATTCCTTACGTTGAAAGCTTCCCGACCGGTACCCCGCAAAGCCCGTACGGCAAAAGCAAGCTGATGGTGGAGCAGATCCTGACCGACCTGCAAAAAGCCCAGCCGGAGTGGAGCATCGCGCTGCTGCGCTACTTCAACCCGGTCGGCGCGCATCCGTCTGGCGATATGGGTGAAGATCCCCAGGGCATCCCAAACAACCTGATGCCGTATATCGCCCAGGTTGCCGTTGGCCGTCGCGACTCGCTGGCGATTTTTGGCAATGACTATCCGACCGAAGACGGCACCGGCGTGCGCGACTACATCCACGTAATGGATCTGGCCGACGGTCACGTTGCGGCCATGCAGCAGCTGGCTGACAAACCGGGCGTGCATATTTACAACCTCGGCGCCGGAGTCGGCAGCAGCGTGCTGGACGTGGTTAACGCCTTCAGCAAAGCCTGCGGCAAGCCGGTGAACTACCACTTCGCACCGCGTCGCGAGGGCGATCTGCCTGCTTACTGGGCCGATGCCACCAAAGCCGACAAAGAGCTTAACTGGCGTGTGACGCGCACGCTTGATGAAATGGCACAGGATACCTGGCACTGGCAGTCACGCCACCCGCAAGGCTATCCGGACTAAGGATCCGTCATGACGCAATTTAATCCCGTCGATCATCCGCATCGTCGTTTTAACCCGTTAAGCGGGCAATGGATTTTAGTTTCTCCGCATCGCGCTAAGCGCCCCTGGCAGGGGGCGCAGGAGACGCCTGCAAAACAGACCCTGCCGCAGCACGACCCGGACTGCTTCCTCTGTCCGGGCAACACGCGCGTTACCGGGGATAAAAACCCGGACTACAAAGGCACCTTCGTGTTCACAAACGATTTTGCCGCCCTGATGACCGACACGCCGGACGCGCCTGAAAGCCACGATCCGCTGATGCGCTGCGAAAGCGCGCGCGGAACCAGCCGCGTGATCTGCTTCTCTCCCGATCACAGCAAGACGCTGCCGGAGCTGAGCGTGGACGCGCTGAAAGAGGTCGTCAGCACCTGGCAGGCACAAACCGCAGAGCTGGGGCAGAGCTATCCGTGGGTGCAGGTGTTCGAAAACAAAGGCGCGGCCATGGGCTGCTCGAACCCCCATCCGCACGGCCAGGTCTGGGCGAACAGCTTCCTGCCTAACGAAGCCGAGCGTGAAGACCGTCTGCAGAAAGCGTATTACGCGGAAAACGGCTCGCCGATGCTGGTGGATTACGCGCAGCGTGAACAGGCCAACGGCAGCCGTACCCTGGTGGAAACCGAACACTGGCTGGCCGTCGTGCCTTACTGGGCCGCGTGGCCGTTTGAGACGCTGCTGCTGCCGAAAGCACATGTTCTGCGTATAACCGATCTCAGCGACGCGCAGCGCGACGACCTTGCCCTGGCGCTGAAAAAGCTGACCAGCCGTTACGACAATCTGTTCCAGTGCTCCTTCCCGTACTCCATGGGCTGGCACGGCGCGCCGTTCAACGGGGAAGAGAATCAGCACTGGCAATTGCATGCCCATTTCTATCCGCCGCTGCTGCGCTCTGCGACGGTACGTAAATTTATGGTGGGCTACGAAATGCTGGCAGAAACCCAGCGTGACCTGACGGCGGAACAGGCGGCAGAACGTCTGCGTGCCGTTAGCGACGTCCACTATCGCGAATCAGGAGTCTAAAAAATGAGTCTGAAAGATAAAACACAATCCCTGTTTGCTGAGAAATTTGGCTACCCTGCCACCCACGTTATCCAGGCGCCAGGCCGCGTTAACCTGATCGGTGAACACACCGACTATAACGATGGTTTCGTGCTGCCGTGCGCCATCGATTACCAGACCGTTATCAGCTGTGCGAAACGCGACGACCGTAAAGTCCGCGTGATTGCGGCTGATTACGGTAATGAGACGGACGAATTTTCCCTCGATGGCTCGATTGTGACGCACGACAGCCAGCAGTGGTCTAACTACGTGCGCGGCGTCGTCAAACACCTTCAGAAGCGTAACAAGAACTTCGGCGGTGCGGATTTAGTCATCAGCGGCAACGTGCCGCAGGGTGCGGGCTTAAGCTCCTCTGCGTCTCTGGAAGTTGCCGTCGGCACCGTATTCCAGCAGCTTTACCATCTGCCGCTGGATGGCGCGCAAATCGCCCTGAATGGTCAGGAAGCAGAAAACCAGTTCGTGGGCTGTAACTGCGGCATTATGGACCAGCTGATTTCCGCGCTCGGGAAAAAAGAGCATGCCCTGTTAATTGATTGCCGTTCGCTGGGAACCAAAGCCGTTCCCCTGCCAAAAGGCGCGGCCGTGGTGATCGTTAACAGCAACTTTAAGCGCACGCTGGTGGGCAGCGAATACAACACCCGCCGCCAACAATGTGAAACCGGCGCCCGTTTCTTCCAGCAGCCAGCCCTGCGCGACGTGACGCTCAATGAATTTAACAAAGTGGCGCACGAGCTGGATCCGGTTGTCGCCAAACGCGTTCGTCACGTGCTGACGGAAAATGCCCGTACGGTTGAAGCCGCGTCCGCGCTGGCGAAAGGTGACCTGAAACGCATGGGTGAGCTGATGGCGGAATCTCATGCCTCCATGCGCGATGATTTTGAAATCACCGTTCCGCAGATCGACACCCTGGTGGAAATCATCAAAGCGACCATTGGCGACAAAGGCGGCGTGCGCATGACGGGCGGCGGTTTTGGCGGCTGTATCGTTGCGCTGGTGCCAGAAGAGTTGGTCCCTGCCATACAGGATGCCGTGGCGAAGCAGTACGAAGCAAAAACAGGCATCAAAGAAACCTTCTATGTTTGTAAAGCATCACAAGGAGCCGGACAGTGCTAAACGAAACACCTACACTCGCACCGGATGGTCTGCCGTATCGCCTGTTAACCCTGCGCAACAGCGCGGGAATGGTCGTTACGCTGATGGACTGGGGTGCTACCCTTCTTTCTGCCCGCGTACCGATGCCGGACGGCAGCGTGCGCGAAACCCTGCTCGGCTGCGCCTCGCCTGAGCAGTATGTCAATCAGTCCGCCTATCTGGGCGCGTCCGTTGGGCGATATGCTAACCGCATCGCGAAAAGCCGTTTTGAACTCAACGGCGAGCAGTACACCCTGCTTCCTAGCCAGGGTGAGAACCAGCTGCACGGCGGGCCGGACGGGTTTGATAAACGCCGCTGGAAGATTGTTCGTCAAAACGACGGTGAAGTGCTGTTCTCACTGGATTCGCCTGATGGCGATCAGGGCTTCCCGGGGAACCTTACCGCGTCCGCGCGCTTTACGCTGACCGATGACAACCGTATCGCCATTGAATACCGCGCGAAGGTCGACAGGCCGTGTCCGGTCAACCTGACCAATCACGCGTACTTTAATCTGGATGGTAGCCAGTGCGACGTGCGTGAGCACAAGCTGCAGATCCTGGCGGATGCGTATCTGCCGGTTGACGAGATGGGCATTCCATATCAGGGCCTCAAAGACGTGAGCGGCACCAGCTTTGACTTCCGCAGCGCGAAAACCATCGCCCGGGATTTCCTGAGCGATGACGATCAGCGTAAGGTGAAAGGCTACGATCACGCTTTCCTGCTGCAGGCCAAAGGTGATGTGAAGCAGCCTGCCGCGCAAGTCTGGTCTGCGGATGACAAGCTGCAGATGACGGTTTATACCACTGCCCCTGCCCTGCAGTTTTACTCAGGCAACTACCTCGGCGGCACGACGGCGCGCGAACACGATGAGTACAGCGACTGGCAAGGCCTGGCGCTGGAGAGCGAGTTCCTGCCGGACAGCCCGAACCATCCGGAATGGCCGCAGCCAGGCTGCGTGCTGCACCCGGGTGAAGAGTACGTGAGCGTGACGGAATACCATTTTATTCCACATTAATATTCAGCCCTCCCTCCGGAGGGCTTTTTTCTGCACGCCTTGCTGAAAATAGCGCCGATCGCAGACAAAATCATAACCCTGGATTCACAAGCATCTTACACTCAGAGACTATTTTCGCTATGGTTAGGGTTAAGCGTTGCTGCTGGCACGGCCACGGCAATATAATGAGAATTGTTATCATTCTAAAAATGCTTGAGGAGTAAGAGATGGCTATTACTAAGCTGGTCCTGGTGCGTCACGGCGAAAGCCAGTGGAACAACGAAAACCGCTTTACCGGTTGGTACGACGTTGATCTGTCCGAGAAAGGCGTAAGCGAAGCAAAAGCAGCAGGTAAACTGCTGAAGGAAGAAGGCTTCAGCTTTGATTTTGCTTACACCTCTGTGCTGAAACGTGCCATCCACACCCTGTGGAACGTGCTGGACGAACTGGATCAGGCCTGGCTGCCGGTTGAGAAGTCCTGGAAATTGAACGAACGTCACTACGGTGCGCTGCAGGGCCTGAACAAAGCGGAAACCGCTGAGAAATATGGCGACGAGCAGGTTAAACAGTGGCGTCGCGGCTTCGCAATCACCCCGCCAGAGCTGACCAAAGATGACGAGCGCTACCCGGGCCACGACCCACGTTACGCGAAGCTGACCGACGCTGAGCTGCCAACCACCGAGAGCCTGGCGCTGACCATCGACCGCGTTGTGCCTTACTGGAACGAAACCATTCTGCCACGCCTGAAGAGCGGCGAGCGCGTGATCATCGCGGCTCACGGTAACTCTCTGCGTGCGCTGGTGAAATACCTGGACAACATGGGTGAAGACGAAATCCTCGAACTGAACATCCCAACCGGCGTACCGCTGGTGTATGAGTTCGACGAAAACTTCAAGCCAATCAAACACTACTATCTGGGTAACGCAGAAGAGATCGCGGCGAAAGCAGCGGCTGTTGCGAACCAGGGTAAAGCGAAGTAATTTTCGCTGATCATAAAAAAAGCGCGGAGCCTTCCGCGCTTTTTTATTTGTGCCTGAGAATTCAGCCGCGGCGCGCTTTTACCGCATTTGCCAGCTGGCGCAGGATGGCGTCGGTATCGTCCCAGCCGATGCAGGCATCGGTCACGCTTTTGCCGTACACCAGCGGCTCGCTGCCTTCCAGGTTCTGGTTACCTTCAACCAGATGGCTTTCGATCATCACCCCAATCACCGCCTTCTCACCGCCGGCAATCTGCTGGCAGACGTCTGCACCCACTTCCATCTGCTTTTTAAACTGCTTGCTGGAGTTGGCATGGCTGAAATCGATCATCACCTGCGGCGGCAGTCCGGCTTTTTCCAGCCCGACTTTCACTTCTGCCACGTGTTTCGCGCTGTAGTTCGGCTCTTTACCGCCGCGCAGAATGATGTGGCAGTCACCGTTCCCGCTGGTGTTAACGATGGCGGAGTGACCCCATTTTGTCACGGACAGGAAGCAGTGCGGCGCACCAGCGGCGTTGATGGCATCAATAGCCACCTTAATGGTGCCGTCAGTGCCATTTTTGAAACCCACCGGGCAAGAAAGACCGGACGCCAGCTCGCGGTGGACCTGAGATTCAGTCGTGCGCGCACCAATTGCGCCCCAGCTCATCAGGTCTGCAAGGTATTGTGGCGTAATCATGTCCAGGAATTCACCGGCCGCAGGCAGGCCGCTGTCGTTGATCTCAAGTAGCAGCTTGCGCGCAATGCGCAGGCCGTCGTTGATCTGGAAGCTGTTATCCATGTGCGGATCGTTAATCAATCCTTTCCAGCCAACGGTGGTGCGCGGTTTTTCAAAATAGACGCGCATGACGATTTCCAGCTCATCCTTTAGCTCTTCACGGAGGGTGAGCAGACGGGCGGCGTATTCTTTCGCGGCTGCAGGATCGTGAATGGAGCACGGACCAATCACCACCAGAAGACGATCGTCATTACCTTTCAGGATCTTATGGATCGCTTTACGAGCATGAGAAACCGTGTTTGCGGCATTTTCAGTGGCGGGGAATTTCTCAAGGAGCGCTACAGGAGGTAATAACTCATTGATCTCTTTAATGCGTAAATCGTCGTTCTGATAATTCATCTTCGTTCCAGCTCTGCCATATCTTTAGTAATGAAAGCAATCCTTTCAATCTATCTTGTCGACCAGGAAGTGTAAACACGGTTTTACACTTCACGCAGATAATTCCTGGAATTCGCCTAAAAATCGTCACAAAATAGCGAAAAACGAGATCTAACCTAAGCTTTTTAACTGTAACAACCAATTTTTACACGCTTAAACGCGATTCCCTACTGACGTAAGTCCGTAAGGCGGGATCTTTCGCCTCTGAAAAAGATGCACTGTTGGAGAATGTTATCCAGCGTAACGACAAGAACAGGAGCACCATGATGAAAATGACAAAACTGGCAACTCTCTTCCTGACCGCTACACTCACTCTGGCCAGCGGCAGCGTCCTGGCTGCGGAAACGGGCACCTCAGACAGCAACGGTGACGCCAATGCGGCTGCGGCAGCAGGTCAGCCTGCGCCTGATGCGAAACAGAATATCGCCCCGAATAATGTCGACAACAGCCAGATCAATACCGGCAACACCAACACCGGCGGCACCATGCTGCATCCAGACGGTAGCGGTTCCGGCACTATGAACCATGACAATATGAGTTCAGATGAAGTCCATAAGAACTCAATGTGCAAGGACGGCAAATGCCCGGACCCTAACGACAAAATGGGTAACGACGCCAATACCAAAACCGATGGTACTACCCAGTAATTTGTTATGAACCGTCAGAAAAAGGAGAGCTCAGGCTCTCCTTTCTTTTTGAAGTAACCTATTAAAAACGCTACACTAAAAACAATAACACATCAGGAAAGCAGACATGGCGCACTCCCATTCACACTCGCACTCATCCGGCAACGACAACGCTAAACGACTGATGCTGGCCTTTGGCGTCACGGCAACGTTTATGGTTATTGAGGTCATTGGCGGCCTGATTTCCGGCTCTCTGGCGCTTCTGGCTGATGCCGGACACATGCTGACCGATGCAGCCGCCCTGCTCTTCGCCCTGATGGCCGTGCAGTTTGCGCGTCGTCCTCCAAATGCGCGCCATACCTTCGGCTGGCTGAGACTGACCACACTGGCCGCATTTGTTAACGCTATTGCGCTGGTGGTCATTACCATTCTTATCGTCTGGGAGGCAATACAGCGCTTCAGACACCCGCAGCCGATCGCCGGGGCAACCATGATGGTGATTGCCGTAGCAGGGCTGCTGGCGAATATTCTGGCCTTCTGGATTTTGCACCGCGGCAGCGGGGAGAAGAACCTGAACGTACGCGCTGCGGCTCTGCATGTTATGGGTGATTTGCTCGGCTCAGTCGGGGCGATTGTCGCCGCGCTGGTGATCCTCTACACCGGCTGGACGCCTGTCGATCCGATTCTGTCCGTTCTTGTGTCGTGTCTGGTCTTGCGCAGCGCCTGGCGGCTGCTGAAGGAGAGCGTGAATGAACTGCTTGAAGGGGCGCCAGCTTCCATGGATATCGACGAGCTGAAGCGCAACCTGCGCCGTTCAGTCCCGGAAGTACGCAACGTTCATCATGTTCACGTCTGGCTGGTGGGAGAGAAACCGGTCATGACGCTGCACGTCCAGGTGATCCCCCCTCACGACCACGATGCGCTGCTCGATCGCATCCAGCACTTCCTGGAACATCACTACGACATTAGCCATGCCACCGTTCAGATGGAGTATCAGCCCTGTAGCGGACCGGACTGCCACCTTAACGAGGCGCAGTCCGGCCATTCACATCATCATGACCACTAGCCGGAAAGCGCGTGAGAGCCTCGCTCGCGCGCGCTGTTAATCCACATCCGGCTGCCGTTCAGCGCGATGAAGGTCAGCAGCAGATATTCCAGCGACATCGCATAGACGCCCTGCAGGGCGAAGATCGCCACGCTGATCACGTTGATGATGACCCACAACAGCCAGTTCTCAACGTATTTACGGGTCATCAGAATCATCGCCGCAATCGACAGCACCATCATGCAGGAATCCCAAAACGGGAAGGCATCCGGCTGGAGTTCAGGCATCGTCACGTTCAGGCCGATGCCGGACATGGCCGAAACGGCAACGCGGGTCAGGAACGCAAAAACCGGGTTGATGTAAACGGTCATTAAGCCAATGGCCACCACGCAGGCGACGAACCAGGCGATGGCTTTCGGCAGGGGCAGCCAGCGGATCTGCAGCTCGGCCTCCTGCTGGCTGTTCTGACGCGACCAGGCATACCAGCCGTAAATATTGGCGGCAAAGAAGAACAGCTGCAAAAGCAGGCTGGCGTACAGCTGGATCTGGAAGAAGATAATCGCAAACAGCGTGACGTTAATCAGCCCGAACGCGTAGTTGCTGATCTTCTCCAGGCTTGCCAGCCAGATACAGAGTAATCCCGCCAGCGTGCCAACGGCCTCGATCCATGAAAGGTCATAGCCACCTGCACCAATCGGTATATGAACCAGAATGTTATGTGTGCTAAAAAAATCCATCTTTTCCCCGGGGAGTTTTGAATTAAGTACGTAGTGTAGCCGCAAAATCCAGCATGCGGTTAAGCGGAATTAACGCACCTTCACGCAGGGCGGCATCCACATGGATTTCATGCGCCGCACCACCGGTTTCTAACCCCTCGGCAATCGCTTTCAGGCCGTTCATCGCCATCCACGGGCAATGTGCACAGCTGCGACACGTTGCGCCCTCGCCTGCCGTTGGCGCTTCAAGAAGCTCTTTCTCCGGTACGGCCTGCTGCATCTTGTAGAAGATACCGCGATCGGTCGCCACGATAAGCTGCTTGTGAGGCAACGTTCTGGCAGCGTTGATAAGCTGGCTGGTGGAACCCACGGCATCCGCCATGTCGACGATCGACTGCGGAGATTCAGGGTGAACAAGAATGGCTGCGTCAGGATAAAGCGCCTTCATGCGCGCCAGCGCCTGGGTCTTGAACTCGTCATGAACGATACAGGCGCCCTGCCAGCAGAGAACATCAGCACCCGTCTGCTTCTGGACATAATTGCCGAGATGGCGATCGGGCGCCCAGATAATTTTCTCGCCCAGGCTATCCAGATGTTCAATCAGTTCAACGGCGATACTCGATGTGACCACCCAGTCTGCACGCGCTTTTACGGCCGCAGAGGTGTTAGCGTAGACCACCACAGTCCGGTCAGGATGGGCGTCACAGAAGGCCGTGAATTCGTCAATCGGACAGCCCAGATCCAGGGAACACTCCGCGTTAAGCGTGGGCATCAGAATGGTTTTTTCCGGGCTCAGGATCTTTGCCGTTTCGCCCATAAAACGCACACCGGCAACCAGCAGCGTTGAAGCGGGATGTCGTGCACCGAAGCGCGCCATCTCCAGTGAGTCAGAAATGCAGCCCCCGGTATCTTCAGCCAGCTGCTGTATTTCCGGGTCGGTGTAGTAATGGGCCACCATTACCGCATCGCGCTCTTTGAGAAGACGTTTGATCTTCTCGCGGTAGAACTGCTTTTCGTCCTGGCTCAGCGGGACAGGCTTTGGCGGAAACGGATAGATTGCGGCTTCAGGATCAAACATCACACTCATTATGGCTTCTCGTTTTACTGGCTTAACAATATTGCCTTTCATTTGCCTGACATAGCAAAACGCGTGGCAATTGTGTTTTGTATACTAAACAAGATAGCGAATCTGGAGTGAAAAGTCACCGGAAATAGGTGCGGATAGCATTTGTCGGGTGGCGGCTTCGCCTTACCTGACCAACAAAACAGACAGATAGCAAAAAGGCGCCTTTAGGGCGCCTTTCTACACTGGTGGGTCGTGCAGGATTCGAACCTGCGACCAATTGATTAAAAGTCAACTGCTCTACCAACTGAGCTAACGACCCCTTGCGGGATGTACTGCAAATTTATTCAGGCTGGTGGGTCGTGCAGGATTCGAACCTGCGACCAATTGATTAAAAGTCAACTGCTCTACCAACTGAGCTAACGACCCATTCGGGTGTTGCCTGAATTATCACTCGGCACCAATAACATTGGTGGGTCGTGCAGGATTCGAACCTGCGACCAATTGATTAAAAGTCAACTGCTCTACCAACTGAGCTAACGACCCGAGTGGTGGGTGATGACGGGCTCGAACCGCCGACCCCCTCCGTGTAAAGGAGATGCTCTACCAACTGAGCTAATCACCCACTCTGTACTGCCGGAACTGCGTTAAGTGGTGGGTCGTGCAGGATTCGAACCTGCGACCAATTGATTAAAAGTCAACTGCTCTACCAACTGAGCTAACGACCCACTTTTATGCTGTTTTCACGTTGTTTGATATCCCGTGGCAACGGCGGCATATATTACTGATTTAAGAATTCTGCGCAACAAAAATTTCGATGAAGATCACTTAACTGCTTAGTAATCATGCTGCACGACCAGAAATAACGCGATTTCTGGTCATGCGATAATCATCCCATCGAATTCAGACGTTTTTGCGCCTGCTTAGCACCTTCGGTGCCCGGGAATTTAGAGACCACCTGCTGATAAACCGCTTTGGCTTTCGCAGTGTCGCCTTTGTCCTGCATGATGACGCCCACTTTGTACATCGCATCAGGCGCTTTTGGCGATTTCGGGTAGTTTTTTACCACGGAGGCAAAATAAAACGCCGCATCGTCCTTTTTACCCTTGTTGTAATTCAACTGACCGAGCCAGTAATTGGCATTTGGCTGATAAGTGGAATCAGGGTATTTCTTAACAAAGTTCTGAAACGCAGTAATCGCGTCATCCTGACGAGATTGATCCTGCACCAGGGCAATAGCCGCATTGTAGTCAGTATTCGCGTCACCGCTCTGTACAGGCGCGCCTGTTGAGGCTGAAGCATCAGCAGATGGCGCTGGCGCAGACGTCGCAGCACCGCTCTGATCGCCTGCGGCTGGCTGTGCTGCTGCACCACCGCTGCTCAGGCTATCTATCTGCAACAAGATTTGCTTCTGACGTTCCACAACCTGGTTAAGCTGATACTGGCTTTCCTGAATCTGACCGCGGAGAGAGTCAATATCATTCTGGTTATCGGAAAGTTGTTGCTGGAGTTGGGTTAAAAGCTGGCTATGAGCGTTAGAAATACGCTCGAGTTGAGTGACCCGGTCTTCTACCGAGCCTGAGCCGACACTACTGATTGGTGCCTGAGCAAAAGCGGCCCAGGGGGCCGCTATTCCAACCAGTAACGACAGACTCAACAGATGATGTCTGAAGTTACTGCTCATGCAATTCTCTTAGTAAACCAGTACGGCACGACGGTTTTTGGAGTAAGCCGCTTCGTCGTGACCCAGTACTGCAGGTTTTTCTTTACCGTAAGAAACGATGGAGATCTGGTCAGCAGAAACGCCTTTACCCTGCAGGTACATTTTAACAGCGTTAGCACGACGTTCACCCAGGGAGATGTTGTACTCTGGGGTACCACGTTCGTCCGCGTGACCTTCTACGGTGACTTTGTAAGATGGGTTGCTACGCAGGAAGTTAGCGTGCGCATCCAGCATCGCAGCGAAGTCAGAACGGATGTCGTATTTATCCAGATCGAAGTAAACGATGTTGTTCTGCTGCAGCTGCTGCATCTGAAGACGCGCTTGCTCTTCAGAAGACATGTTGCCATTGCCGTTCGCGTCCATACCGGTGCCGGCACCCATCATGCCTTCGCCGCTCTGGTCATTGCTGGCGTTCTTGTTAGAAGAACACGCTGCGATTGCCATTACAGGCAGAGCGATCATCAGCCCCTTCAGCACTTTGTTCAGTTGCATTTCTATGATTCCTTTAGTAATCAATTAATTATTATTTACAGATACGGCGACCAGGCAGGTGATTTTACCTGTCCATCAGTTGCCGGAATACGCGCTTTGAAACGCCCATCTGTAGAAACCAGATTCAGCACAGATCCCATCCCCTGAGAAGAGCTGTAGATTACCATCGTGCCGTTAGGTGCCAGACTTGGCGTTTCATCCAGGAACGTTGACGACAGAACTTGAACGCCACCCGCTACCAGATCTTGTTTGGCAATGTGCTGCTGCCCACCGTTGGAGCTCACCATTACCATAAATTTACCGTCGCTGCTCACGTCTGAGTTCTGGTTCTGCGAACCTTCCCAGGTAATACGCTGCGGAGCACCGCCGTTGATGTTGACTTTGTAGATTTGTGGACGGCCGGCCTGGTCAGAAGTAAACGCCAGGTTTTGGCTGTCCGGGAACCATGAAGGTTCAGTGTTGTTGCTGCGACCGTCGGTAACCTGACGGATCTGACCAGAGCCAATATCCATCACGTACAGGTTCAGGCTACCGGTTTTTGACAGCGCAAAGGCCAGTTTAGAGCCGTCCGGAGAGAACGAAGGCGCACCGTTGTGACGTGGGAACGACGCTACCTGACGAACAGCACCGTTTGCCAGCGTCTGGATAACCAGCGCTGAGCGGCCGCTTTCGAAGGTTACATAGGCCAGTTTAGAACCGTCCGGAGACCAGGCTGGAGACATCAGCGGCTGTGAAGAACGTTTCACCAGGAACTGGTTGTAGCCGTCGTAGTCAGATACGCGCAGTTCGTACGGGAACTGACCACCGTTGGTCTGCACCACGTACGCGATACGGGTACGGAACGCACCTTTAATGCCGGTCAGTTTTTCAAATACCGCATCGCTGGCAGCATGTGCAGCATAGCGCAGGTATTGCTTAGTGACCTTGTAAGAGTTCTGTGCCAGAACGGTACCCGGTGCACCGCCGGTATCCACCAGCTGCCAGGCAACGTTGTAAGAGCCGTCCGGGTTAGGCGTAACCTGACCCACAACCACGGCATCAATACCCAGCGCAGACCATGCTGCAGGCTGTACTTCCTGCGCGCTACCCGGCTGCTGAGGCAGACGAGAACGATCTAACGGGTTGAATTTACCGCTGTTACGCAGGTCAGCCGCCACGATGCCACCGGCATCTTCAGGCGCAGCGCCAGGACCTGCCCACTGGAACGGAACAACACCGATTGGGCGCGCCGAGTCCACCCCCTGGGTGATCTCGATACGTACTTCTGCGTGCAGTACTGCTGCCCACAGCATTAAAAAACTAAATGCTACACGTAATGCCTGCTTCATCATATCTCCCTTATCCGGGTAACCTTACCCACGATAATTTAGCAGAATGTTAACAAACTCAAATAGACAAAACTACCAGAACCCTGTGACTAAACCTGGTCTATTTTTCCCCGTTTGCACGGGGAAAATGTAACTTAAGGTTTGAAGTCCAGCGGCGCATTTTTGAAGACTTCGTAAACAGCCTGAGATGGCGGTTTAGGCATCTTCGCCTGACGCGCTGCAGCCAGGGCCGCAGTACATAAAGCCGGGTCGCCACCTTCAGACTTGATATCCAGCAGCATGCCGTCCGGAGCCAGTTTTATACGCAACGTACACGTTTTACCGGTATAGGAAGACGCATCATAGAATCGGCTTTCAATAGCGGATTTAATCTGCGCGGCATAACCGTTGATTTCAGCCCCTGTCGCACCGTTACTCTTAGTGTTACCACTTCCCGTCGGCGCTGCGTTGTTTCCTTTCGCCCCACCGCCCGTTTTCGGTGCATTCTTACCTGAGCTCAAATCGCCCAGCAGATCGTCAACCCCTGCGGCAGCAGCGGCTTTTTCAGCGGCGGCAGCCTTTTTAGCTGCCGCTTTTTCAGCAGCCGCTTTCTTATCGGCAGCGGCCTTCTCAGCTGCAGCTTTTTTATCTGCAGCCGCTTTTTCAGCAGCGGCAGCTTTTTCTGCAGCCGCTTTCTCAGCAGCAGCGGCTTTCTTTGCAGCCTCGGCAGCAGCTTTCTTCTCTGCTTCCTGAGCGGCTTTCTTCGCGGCTTCCGCTTCGGCTTTCTTCTGAGCATCGGCAGCGGCTTTCTTCGCGGCTTCCGCTTCAGCTTTCTTCTGGGCATCAGCAGCGGCTTTCTTCGCGGCTTCCGCTTCAGCTTTCTTCTGAGCATCAGCAGCGGCTTTCTTCGCCGCTTCTGCCGCTAATTTTGCCTGGGCATCAGCCTGTGCTTTCGCGTCCGCTGCGGCTTTAGCTGCCGCCTCTTCCGCCTGCTTTTGCTGTTCCTGTGCTTTCTTCGCGGCCTCTTCGGCTTGTTTCTGCTGCTCTGCCTGCGCTTTCGCGGCTTCCTGCGCCTGCAAACGTTCCTTCTCAAGCTGCTTCAGACGCTCCTGCTCTGCGGCCTGCTTTTCACGCAGTTCTTCCGCCTGCTGTTGCGCCTGTTTTTCACGCTGCTCTTCAGCCCGTTTGGCACTCGCCTTCTGCTGTTGTTCGCGATTATAGTTCTGTACTACCGCACCGGGATCCACCATCACGGCGTCAATGGAAGACCCTCCACCGCCGCCGGCTGATGCATCAATATGCTCGTCGAACGAACTCCAGATCAGCGCTGCAAAGAGAATCACGTGCAGCACTGCGGAGACGATTATCGCTCGCTTAAGCTTGTCGTTCTGTTCGGTTGCCTTTGACACTATCGGTTCCCAAAAACTACGCGGATGATCAAATTGGTTGGGTCATTAAGCCAACTGACTTAACACCCGCACTATGTAGCAAGTTCAGCGCTTTAATAATTTCATCGTAGGGTACGTCTTTTGCGCCACCGATTAAGAAGACCGTTTTCGGATTTGACTCCAGACGACGCTGCGCTTCAGCAATAACCTGCTCAGGCGGCAGCTGATCCATACGATCTTTCTCTACTACGACGCTGTATTGCCCTACGCCGGAAACCTCAATGATAACCGGAGGATCGTCATTGGTGCTCACCGCCTGTGATTCTGTCGCATCCGGCAGATCCACTTCCACGCTCTGGGTAATGATTGGCGCTGTTGCCATGAAGATCAGCAGCAGTACCAGCAGGACATCCAGCAGTGGAACGATATTGATTTCGGACTTGAGCTCGCGACGACCTCGTCCACGCGATCTGGCCATGGTTTACCCCTTGTTGCTCTCGGTGCTGGTAAACGCCTGACGGTGCAGAATCGCAGTGAACTCTTCCATAAAGTTGTCGTAGTTCAGTTCCAGTTTGTTCACGCGCTGGTTCAGACGGTTGTAAGCCATAACCGCAGGAATTGCCGCAAACAGACCGATAGCGGTCGCAATCAGTGCTTCAGCGATACCCGGTGCAACCATCTGCAACGTCGCCTGCTTCACCGCGCCCAGCGCGATAAAGGCGTGCATGATCCCCCACACGGTACCAAACAGACCGATATACGGGCTGATGGAGCCGACAGTGCCGAGGAAAGGAATGTGCGTTTCAAGGTTTTCCAGTTCACGGTTCATAGAGATACGCATCGCACGCGAGGCACCTTCCACCACCGCTTCCGGCGCATGATTGTTTGCACGATGCAGACGAGCAAACTCTTTGAAACCGCTGTAGAAAATTTGCTCGGAGCCGGTCAGGTTTTCACGGCGTCCCTGGCTCTCCTGGTACAGACGAGAAAGCTCAATACCCGACCAGAACTTATCTTCAAACGCTTCAGCTTCACGGCCGGCGGCATTGAGGATACGCGTTCTCTGGATGATGATGGCCCAGGATGCGATTGAAAAACCAATCAAAATCAACATGATAAGTTTAACCAGAAGGCTTGCCTTCAGGAACAAATCAAGGATATTCATGTCAGTCACTGCTTAAACTCCGCGACAATAGACTTAGGAAGCGCACGAGGCTTCATTATGGTTGGATCAACACAAACAATCAGTACTTCAGCTGAGTTCAGTACGGTATTCTCTGCGTTGACTATCCGCTGCGTGAAAACCAGTGAGGTCCCACGCATTGATGTAATTTCAGTTTGGACTTCGAGCATATCGTCGAGTCTGGCAGGCGCAAAATACTCAAGCGTCATCTTGCGTACCACGAAGGCAACTCGCTCAGCCAACAGAACCTGTTGACTAAAGTGATGATGGCGCAGCATCTCTGTGCGTGCCCGTTCATAAAAAGCAACGTAGCTGGCGTGGTAAACCACACCACCGGCATCGGTATCTTCGTAATAGACACGAACCGGCCATCGAAACAGCGTTGTATTCACTTTACATCCCGGTAATGCAACAAAAGTTAGAGCTTTTAAACTTCGCTACTATACGCGCGGGAAAGAGGGTTGGGAATGGGGGAAAGTAAACGGAGAGTAAATTTTTATGGGCTCGGGTAAGCCCATAACGTTAACGGACATTTCTTATTCAGAAGAAGAAGAAAATCAAACCGGCGAGAAGCACCAGATCGGCAATCAGCGGGCAGAAAATTCCCTGCCAGTGAACGGCTTTCGGACGAAAGCCCACGCCGTGGATCACACCTGCGCACACCGCCCACATAATAAGGAAGCCGTGCCAGATTTCAAGCTCGCTGGTTTTCGCTGCAAAGCGCGAAGGGTCCCAGAAGATACAGCCTGCCAGCAGTAATGCCATCACTAAAGAAAGCGCCCGTAACGGGCGCTTATCCATTACCGCGTAAAGTTTCGCGATAATATTCATCAGTGTTTTTCTTCACCCGCTTTGGTCGCTTCAACGTGCTCAAGCGCCAGGGCAGTGATGACACCAAATGCACAGGCAAGAAGCGTCCCTAAAATCCATGCGAAATACCACATATTCAGCTCCTTACTTAGTACATAGAGTGGGTGTTGCTTTCGATATGTTCTTTCGTGATGCGACCGAACATTTTCCAGTAGCACCAGATGGTGTAGGCCAGAACGATCGGAACGAACACGCAAGCAACATACGTCATCAGGTTCAGCGTCATGTGGCTGGACGTCGCATCCCACATGGTCAGGCTAGCATTCAGCATGGTGCTGGATGGCATGACGAACGGGAACATCGCAATACCCGCCGTCAGGATGATGCATGCCAGAGTCAGTGAAGAGAACACGAACGCCAGCGCACCTTTTTCCAGACGAGACGTCAACATGGTCAGCAGCGGCAGCAGCACGCCCAGCGCCGGGATCGCCCACAGCACAGGGGTATTGTTGAAGTTCACCAGCCATGCCCCCGCCTGACGCGCCACTTCTTTGGTCAACGGGTTAGACGGTGCGGTGTGGTTAATGGCAGACGTCACCACGTAGCCATCAATGCCGTACACCACCCACACACCGGCCAGCGCGAAGCAGACCAGCGTAACCAGCGCAGCAACCTGAGCCGTCGCGCGGGAGCGCAGATGCAGCTCGCCTACAGTACGCATCTGCAGGTAGGTTGCGCCCTGAGTGATGATCATCGCCACGCTGACGACACCGGCCAGCAGACCAAACGGATTCAGCAGCTGGAAGAAGTTACCGGTGTAGTAAAGACGCATGTATTCGTCCAGGTGGAACGGTACGCCCTGCAGCAGGTTACCAAACGCCACGCCGATCACCAGCGGTGGAACGAAGCTACCGATGAAGATGCCCCAGTCCCACATGTTGCGCCAGCGGGTATCTTCAATCTTCGAACGGTAGTCGAAACCGACCGGACGGAAGAATAAAGAGGCCAGCACCAGAATCATCGCCACATAGAAACCGGAGAACGCAGCCGCGTAGACCATCGGCCAGGCAGCGAACAGCGCGCCGCCTGCGGTGATCAGCCACACCTGGTTACCGTCCCAGTGCGGAGCGATGGAGTTGATCATGATTCGACGCTCGGTGTCATTACGACCGAGGAAACGGGTGAGCATCCCCACCCCCATGTCGAAACCATCCGTGACGGCGAAACCGATCAGCAGAACGCCGACCAGCAGCCACCAGATAAAACGCAATACTTCATAATCGATCATTTGATGACTCCTGTCTTAGCGTGCCGGCTGAGTAGTCGCAGTGGACTGCTCGTAGTGATAGCGACCGGTTTTCAGGCTGCTTGGGCCAAGGCGCGCGAACTTGAACATCAGGAACAGTTCAGCCACCAGGAACAGGGTGTACAGACCACAAATCAGCAGCATGGAGAAGATCAGGTCGCCTGCGGTCAGGGACGAGTTCGCCACCGCCGTTGGCAGGACCTCACCGATCGCCCATGGCTGACGGCCATACTCCGCAACAAACCAGCCGGACTCAATTGCGATCCACGGCAGTGGAATACCGTAAAGCGCGGTGCGCAGCAGCCATTTTTTCTCACCGATGCGGTTGCGAATCACAGACCAGAAGGACGCCGCAATGATCAGCAGCATGATGATGCCGCAGCCCACCATGATACGGAATGCGAAGTACAGAGGCGCAACGCGTGGAATCGAGTCTTTGGTTGCCATCTGGATCTGCGCTTCCGTCGCATCAGAAACGTTCGGGGTATAACGCTTCAGCAGCAGGCCATAACCCAGATCTTTCTTCACGTCGTTAAACTGGTCGCGGACGGTCTGGTCTGTAGAGCCAGCACGCAGCTGTTCCAGCAGCGAGTAGGCTTTCATACCGTTACGAATACGCTCTTCGTGCTGAACCATCAGCTCTTTCAGACCCGTCACCTGCTTATCAACAGAACGAGTGGCAATGATACCCAGCGCGTAAGGAATCTGAATGGCAAAGCGGTTTTCCTGCGCGTCCTGATCGGGAATACCGAACAGCGTAAAGGCAGCAGGCGCCGGCTGGGTTTCCCATTCGGCTTCGATGGCGGCCAGTTTGGTTTTTTGCACGTCACCCATTTCGTAACCGGATTCATCACCCAGAACGATAACAGAGAGGATGGCAGCCATACCGAAGCTTGCAGCGATAGCAAAGGAGCGCTTAGCAAACGCGAAGTCACGACCACGCAGCATATAGTAAGAACTGATGCCCAGCACAAACATCGCGCCGCACACGTAGCCAGAAGCGACGGTGTGAACGAATTTAACCTGAGCAACCGGGTTCAGGACCAGCTCGGCAAAGCTGACCATCTCCATACGCATGGTTTCGAAGTTGAAATCAGACGCGATAGGGTTCTGCATCCAGCCGTTCGCAACCAGGATCCACAGCGCGGACAGGTTCGAACCTAATGCCACAAGCCAGGTCACCGCCATATGCTGGACTTTACCCAGACGGTCCCAACCGAAGAAGAACAGACCTACAAAGGTGGATTCGAGGAAGAAGGCCATCAGACCTTCAATGGCCAGCGGCGCACCGAAGATATCCCCTACATAGTGGGAATAGTAAGACCAGTTAGTCCCGAACTGGAACTCCATGGTCAAACCGGTTGCCACGCCCAGTGCGAAGTTGATACCAAACAACTTGCCCCAGAACTTTGTCATATCTTTATAAATCTGTTTGCCGGAGAGAACGTATACCGTTTCCATAATGGCCAGCAGGAACGCCATACCGAGCGTCAGTGGCACAAACAGGAAGTGGTACATCGCGGTCAAGGCAAACTGTAAGCGCGACAGTTCGACTATATCTAACATCATGACTCCTTGCTCATCGCATGAAGACTCCGAGAGTGGACCCCGTCAGAAAGAGATCCACACGCATGCCCCAATACAAATTATTCGCATCCTTGTCGTCGTTATTACCCTGAGGGAGGATAAAAACGATGACGTGAGGTTACAAATACGTTAATAAAAAACTCAAATTGATCCCGCAAATATAATACGCTGCAAAACCCTTACAATAAACAGGTTTTTATTGAATCACATTTACGTTTTTCGACGGCGATCAATTTATAGCAAAATTACCACTTTTCGGCCATTTTGATCGGGAACAATTTAGCGCTTTTCAGCGCCTTTTTCCAAGGATTAAACATTGATTTAAATCAAAAACAATTCTTAATGTTAATTGTGTTTTGATGTGGTGAACATGGTAAAAACCATGTTAAAGATATGTATATGAAATACAATTAAGGTTATCGAATCGACGGATGAATATAAACAGAAGTGATTTTTATTAACTCAGTTACGCTTAATGACTGATTTATTCAGGACATAAATTTTAGTGCGTTTTTTATTTTTTTCCATCTGCTCTCTTAAAGGCAAATAAATAACAATTATTTTACTTTTACATCCTCTCTAATTAACACCCAATTGTGACTATTGCATGACGCCCGGCAGGCAATAAAAAAGGCCGCTTTACAGCGGCCAACCATGTCGAAACGGACATTTTTATACTGCAACGCCCCCCTTTCGGGGAGCAGAGAGGACTTACTTAATGATGGATTTCAGTGCTTCGCCGATATCCGCCAGGCTGCGAACGGTTTTCACGCCTGCGGCTTCCAGCGCTGCGAATTTCTCATCAGCCGTACCCTTACCACCGGCGATGATCGCGCCTGCGTGACCCATACGCTTGCCTTTCGGCGCAGTCACACCCGCGATGTAGCCCACAACTGGCTTGGTCACGTGTTCTTTGATGTAAGCAGCCGCTTCTTCTTCCGCGCTACCACCGATCTCACCGATCATCACGATCGCTTCGGTCTGTGGATCTTCCTGGAACAGCTTCAGGATGTCGATGAAGTTAGAGCCCGGGATCGGGTCACCGCCGATGCCCACGCAGGTGGACTGGCCGAAACCGTAGTCGGTGGTCTGCTTAACCGCTTCATAGGTCAGGGTACCGGAACGGGACACGATGCCCACTTTACCCGGTTTGTGAATGTGGCCCGGCATGATGCCGATTTTGCATTCGCCCGGGGTGATAACGCCTGGGCAGTTCGGGCCAATCATACGCACGCCAGCTTCATCCAGCTTCACCTTCACGGTCAGCATATCCAGCGTCGGGATGCCTTCGGTGATGGTGATGATCAGTTTGATGCCTGCGTCGATCGCTTCCAGAATAGAGTCTTTGCAGAACGGTGCCGGAACGTAGATCACGGTCGCGGTGGCGCCCGTCGCTTCTACGGCTTCACGCACGGTGTTAAACACAGGCAGGCCCAGGTGGGTGGTGCCGCCTTTACCTGGCGTAACACCGCCAACCATCTGCGTACCGTAGGCAATTGCCTGTTCGGAGTGGAAAGTCCCCTGGCTACCGGTGAAGCCCTGGCAGATAACCTTGGTATCTTTATTAATTAAAACTGACATTATTTCCCCTCCACTGCGGCAACAACCTGCTGAGCTGCATCCGTCAGACTTTTCGCTGCAATAATATTCAGGCCGCTGTCAGCCAGTTTTTTCGCGCCGAGTTCAGCGTTGTTACCTTCCAGACGCACAACCACCGGAACGTTAACACCCACTTCTTCTACCGCACCGATGATACCGTCGGCGATCAGGTCGCAACGTACGATGCCGCCGAAGATGTTAACCAGAACGGCCTTCACGTTGTCGTCAGAGAGAATGATTTTGAACGCTTCGGTTACGCGCTCTTTGGTTGCGCCACCGCCTACGTCGAGGAAGTTTGCTGGCTCACCGCCGTGCAGCTTAACGATGTCCATGGTGCCCATTGCCAGGCCCGCACCGTTAACCATGCAGCCGATGTTGCCGTCCAGCGCCACGTAGTTCAGTTCCCACTGCGCAGCCTGTGCTTCACGCGGGTCTTCCTGAGACTGGTCGCGCATTTCGCGCAGATCCGGCTGGCGGAACAGCGCGTTGCCGTCAGCGCCCAGCTTGCCGTCGAGGCAGATCAGATCGCCCTGGGTGGTGATCACCAGTGGGTTGATCTCGATCAGCGCCAGATCGCGCTCCAGGAAGATAGTTGCCAGACCCATGAAGATCTTGGTGAACTGCTGAACCAGTTTACCTTCCAGGCCCAGCTTGAACGCCAGCTCGCGACCCTGGTAAGGCATTGGGCCTGCCAGCGGATCGATAGCCACTTTGTGGATCAGGTGCGGGGTTTCTTCCGCCACTTTTTCGATTTCCACGCCGCCTTCGGTAGACGCCATGAACACCACGCGACGGGAGCTACGGTCAACAACCGCGCCCAGATAAAGTTCTTTCGCGATATCGGTCGCCGCTTCCACCAGGATCTGGTTAACCGGCTGGCCGTTCGCATCTGTCTGGTACGTTACCAGACGCTTGCCGAGCCAATGTTCAGCAAACGCACGAATCTCTTCTTTGCTCTTAACAACCTTCACACCGCCCGCTTTACCACGGCCACCAGCGTGAACCTGACACTTAACTACCCAAGGGCCGGAACCGATTTTAGATGCGGCTTCTTCTGCTTCACGCGGGGTAGTACAGGCATAACCCACCGGAGCCGGTAAGCCATACCGGGCAAACAGCTGTTTGGCCTGATATTCATGTAAGTTCATGTGTTCTATCCATCCTTCAGGTAATCGTTAGGTCGTGCTTTTATTGGCCCGGCAGCCATACGCCGCCGGGCAAGACTGCAAAACTAGACGTCCAGCAGCAGACGGGTTGGATCTTCCAGCAGCTCTTTAATCGCAACCAGGAAGCCCACGGACTCGCGGCCGTCGATCAGGCGGTGATCGTAAGAGAGCGCCAGGTACATCATTGGCAGGATCTCAACTTTACCGTCTACCGCCATAGGGCGATCTTTGATGGCATGCATACCCAGGATCGCGCTCTGCGGCGGGTTAATGATCGGGGTAGACATCAGCGAGCCGAATACGCCGCCGTTGGTAATGGTGAAGTTACCGCCGGTCAGGTCGTCTACGGTCAGCTTGCCGTCGCGGCCTTTCACGGCCAGCTCTTTAATGTTCTTCTCGATGTCAGCCATACCCAGGGTATCCACATCACGCAGAACCGGCGTTACCAGGCCGCGTGGAGTAGAAACCGCCATGCTGACGTCGAAATAGTTGTGGTAAACCACGTCATCGCCATCGATGGACGCGTTCACTTCCGGATAGCGTTTCAGCGCTTCAACCACCGCCTTCACGTAGAAGGACATAAAGCCCAGACGGATACCGTGACGTTTTTCAAACGCGTCACCGTACTGCTTGCGCAGGTCCATGATTGGCTTCATGTTCACTTCGTTGAAGGTGGTCAGCATCGCGGTAGAGTTTTTCGCTTCCAGCAGACGCTCGGCAACGCGCTTACGCAGGCGGGTCATCGGCACGCGTTTTTCGCTGCGGGCACCCAGCGCAGGCTGAGCTGCTGGCGCCGCCGCAGGAGCTTTCGCTTCGGCCTGAGCAGGCGCTTTCGCCAGATGCTTGTCGATGTCTTCACGGGTCAGACGACCGCCCACACCGGTGCCTTTAATGGCTGCCGGGTCGAGGCTGTGTTCCGCCAGCAGGCGACGGATCGTCGGGCTGAGGGCGTCGTTAGACTGTTCTTCCAGAGACGCCTGCTGGCGCTGAGCCGGCGTAGAGGCTTTCTCTTCAGATTTTGCGCTGGACTCTTTGCCCGCGCTGTTGCCTTCACGCAGGCGACCCAGGATCTGACGAGACGTGACGGTAGTACCTTCATCTTCCAGCACCGCGTCCAGAACGCCATCCGCCGAAGCCGGTACTTCCAGTACCACTTTGTCAGTTTCGATTTCTACCAGCACTTCATCGCGCTTAACGGCATCGCCTGGTTTTTTGTGCCAGGTAGCGACGGTCGCATCTGCTACGGATTCAGGCAGGTCGGGAACAAGAATATCTACGCTACTCATTATGTATCCTTTAATTAATCGACGTTCAGCGCGTCATTGACCAGATCTTGTTGCTGCTTCTGGTGAACGGACATATACCCTACCGCCGGAGAGGCGGAGGCCGGGCGACCTGCATAGCGCAGGGCTGACCCAAATGGAATCACTTCACGGAAATGATGCTGGCTGCAGTACCATGCGCCCTGGTTAAGCGGCTCTTCCTGGCACCAGACAAAATCATGAACGTGAGCGTACGGTTTCAGCGCTTCCTGCACCGCCTGGTGCGGGAACGGATAAAGCTGTTCGATACGCACGATGGCGACATCTTTCTGATCGTTCTTACGGCGCTGTTCCAGCAGGTCGTAATAAACCTTACCAGAACACATCACCACACGCTTCACGGCCTGCGGATCCAGCTCGTCAATTTCACCGATGGCCGGCAGGAAGGTGCCATTTGCCAGCTCATCCAGGCTCGACACCGCCAGCGGGTGACGCAGCAGGGACTTCGGCGACATCACCACCAGCGGACGACGCATACCGCGCAGCGCCTGACGACGCAGCATGTGGTACACCTGAGCCGGAGTAGACGGTACACAGACCTGCATGTTCTGCTCGGCGCAGAGCTGCAGATAACGTTCCAGACGCGCGGAAGAGTGCTCCGGACCCTGACCTTCATAACCGTGCGGCAGCAGCATTACCAGGCCACACATACGGCCCCACTTCTGCTCGCCGGAGGAGATGAACTGGTCGATAACCACCTGCGCACCGTTAGCGAAGTCACCAAACTGCGCTTCCCAGATGGTCAGGGTTCGTGGTTCAGCGGTGGCATAACCGTATTCGAAGGCCAGAACCGCTTCTTCAGACAGCACGGAGTCCCAGACCTTGAACTGGCCCTGACCGTTGTGCACGTGCTGCAGCGGGGTGTAGGTTGAACCGTTGGACTGGTTGTGAACAACCGCGTGACGGTGGAAGAAGGTTCCACGGCCCGCATCTTCACCGGACAGACGAACAGGAATGCCTTCGTCAACCAGCGTTGCGTAGGCCAGCGTTTCCGCACCGCCCCAGTCGAAGAGCTTCTCGCCTGCCGCCATGGACTGACGGTCAGCATAAATTTTCGCCACGCGCGACTGCATCTCGATAGCGTCCGGCACGGTGCTGATGCGTTTAGCCAGCTCCTGCAGGCGCTTCATCTCAACCTTATTCGGGTAGCTCTCATCCCACTCGTGGTTGAGGTACGGCGACCAGGTAAAGGAGTGCATGTTCATCGGACGCAGTTCTTTCACTACGCATTCGCCCGCATCCAGCGCGTCGCGGTAGAGGTTGACCATTTCGGTCGCATCTTCCAGCGTCGCCACTTTGTCGCCTTCCAGCTTGTCAGCATAGATTTTGCGCGGAGTCGGGTGTTTTTTGATTTTCTGATACATCAGCGGCTGGGTTGCACTTGGCTCATCCGCTTCGTTGTGGCCGTGACGGCGGTAGCAGAAGAGGTCAATGAACACATCGCGTTTGAAGGTATTACGGAAGTCCAGCGCCAGACGGGTAACGAAAGCAACGGCTTCCGGGTCATCCGCGTTAACGTGGAAGATCGGCGCCTGCACCATCTTACCGATGTCGGTGCAGTACGGGGTAGAACGCGCGTCCAGCGGGTTAGAGGTGGTGAAGCCCACCTGGTTGTTGATCACGATGCGAACGGTACCGCCCACTTCATAACCACGCGCTTTCGACATGTTCAGGGTTTCCTGCACCACGCCCTGCCCTGTTACCGCCGCATCACCGTGGATGGTAATTGGCAGAACTTTATTGCTGCTTGGCTCGTCCAGACGATCCAGACGCGCGCGCACGGAACCGATAACCACCGGGCTGACGATTTCCAGGTGTGACGGGTTAAACGCCAGCGCCAGGTGAACCAGACCGCCTTCGGTTTCGATATCAGACGAGAAGCCCATGTGGTACTTCACGTCGCCGGTGCCGAGGTGTTCTTTATGTTTGCCCGCGAATTCGTCGAACAGGTCCTGCGGTTTTTTACCCAGCACGTTGACCAGCACGTTCAGACGACCACGGTGTGCCATGCCCAGCACCACTTCACGGGTGCCGCTCTTGCCTGCGTGACGAATCAGCTCTTTCAGCATCGGCACCAGGGCGTCACCGCCTTCCAGCGAGAAGCGTTTTGCGCCCGGGAACTTCGCGCCCAGATAGCGCTCAAGGCCTTCCGCTGCGGTCAGTTCGCTGAGGAAGCGTTTTTTCTCGTCAGCCGAGAAGGTCGCGTGGCCCGCTACGGATTCGATGCGCTGCTGGATCCAGCGCTTCTCTTCGGTAGAGGTAATGTGCATGTATTCCGCGCCGATGGAGCCGCAGTAGGTTTGCTTGAGCGCGTCAATCAGATCGCCCAGCTTCATCGTGTCTTTGCCGATGGCAAAGGAACCTACGTTAAAGCTTTCCTGGAAATCGGCCTCGGTCAGATCGTGATACGCCGGATCGAGATCGGCCACACGGTCTTGTTTCCACAGTCCCAGCGGATCGAGATTCGCATGCTGGTGACCACGGAAGCGATAAGCGTTGATAAGCTGCAGGACTTTAACCTGCTTCGCATTGGTGTCAGGGTCGGAAATCGCAGAAGAGTAACGTGAGGCATCCTTCGCCAGACGACGGAAATAATCACGTGTTTTGGAATGGAATTGATCCGGTTTGACCCCTGTACCAGGCAACTGCTGGAACATGGAACGCCAGTTTGCGTCCACTGAGTCAGGATCGGTTAAGAAGTCTTCATAGAGCTGTTCTATCCAGCTCTGGTTGGCACCAGAGAGGTAAGAAGAGTCCAGCCAGGCTTTCATTGCGCCGTTCTGCATCGTGATCCCTTAAGCATTTTTATGCTTACTTTCGCCGTAGAAACTACCACGCACACCACGTGTACGTGCCGGGGTTCACCTGCGAGCTCTTTGTGGCCCGCGAAGGAACCTTTAGAAACTGTCTAGACTTCAGGGCAGTTTTTAAAGGTTTCTGCAATCTGTGCCCTCTCCCTGTGGGAGAGGGGTAAGGCGAGGGGAACAGCGCTCCCCTCTCACTACTTACGCACTGCGCTGCAGCAGCATCGACTTAATATGGCCGATGGCGCGCGTCGGGTTCAGACCCTTCGGACACACACTGACGCAGTTCATGATGCTATGGCAGCGGAATACGCTGAAAGCGTCACTCAGTCCTTCCAGACGGCTGTCGGTTTCGGTGTCGCGGCTGTCGATCAGGAAGCGATAGGCAGCCAGCAGACCGGCCGGACCGATAAACTTGTCCGGGTTCCACCAGAACGACGGGCAGGACGTTGAACAACATGCGCAGAGAATACACTCGTACAGACCATCGAGTTTTTCACGCTGCTCAGGAGACTGTAAGTGCTCACGAGCCGGTGGATTTTGCCCATTATTCAATAAGTAAGGCTTAATCTTCTCATATTGTGCATAGAATTGCCCCATGTCTACCACCAAATCACGCACGACCGGCAGGCCTGGCAGAGGACGGATAACAATTTTCTGACCAGGACGCTGCAACGCTGATATTGGCGTGATGCAGGCCAGGCCATTTTTGCCGTTCATGTTCACACCGTCAGAACCGCAGACCCCTTCACGGCAGGAGCGGCGGAACGACAGCGTTGGATCTTTTTCTTTCAGCTGGATTAAGGCATCCAGCAGCATCATGTCGCGACCTTCTTCCGCTTCCAGGGTGTAGTCCTGCATGCGCGGAGCGTCATCAACATCCGGGTTATAACGATAAACTGAGAATTCGAGTTTCATTATCCTGTCTCCGCATTAGTAAGTACGAATCTTCGGCGGGAACGCCGGACGCAGTTTCGGTTCCATGTTGACGCTACGACGCGTCATGGTTTCCGACTCTGGCAGATACAGGGAATGACACAGCCAGTTTTCGTCATCACGCTCCGGGAAGTCGAAGCGGCTATGGGCGCCACGGCTTTCGGTACGGAAGTTTGCCGACATCGCGGTCGCGAACGCGGTTTCCATCAGGTTATCCAGCTCCAGGCACTCAACGCGCTGGGTGTTGAACTCGCTGGAGGTGTCGTCCAGACGGGCATTTTTCAGACGCTCGCGGATCGCTTTCAGCTGCTCAAGACCTTTGGCCATCGCGTCGCCTTCACGGAATACCGAGAAGTTGTGCTGCATACATTCCTGCAGCGCTTTACGGATTTCCACCGGATCTTCGCCGTTACGGTTGCCGTTCCAGCGGTTGAGGCGCTCCAGAGAAGCATCAATTTCGTCGTCGGTTGCGTCACGCAGCGCACCCTGCTCGGCAATGGATTCCTGCAGATGCAGACCCACTGCGCGACCAAACACCACCAGGTCCAGCAGGGAGTTGCCGCCCAGACGGTTTGCACCGTGTACGGATACGCAGGCGATTTCGCCCACCGCGAACAGGCCAGGAATGACCACGTCTTCGCCCTGCTCGTTCACGGTCAGCGCCTGACCGGTTACTTTGGTCGGAATACCGCCCATCATGTAGTGGCAGGTTGGGATAACCGGAATCGGCTCTTTCACCGGGTCGACGTGTGCGAAGGTGCGGGACAGTTCCAGGATACCCGGCAGACGGGACTCCAGAACTTCTTTACCCAGATGGTCGAGTTTCAGCTTCGCGTGCGGACCCCATGGGCCGTCGCAGCCGCGGCCTTCACGGATTTCGATCATGATGGAACGCGCCACCACGTCACGACCCGCCAGGTCTTTCGCATTCGGGGCATAACGCTCCATGAAGCGCTCACCGTGTTTGTTCAGCAGGTAGCCACCTTCACCGCGGCAGCCTTCTGTTACCAGAACGCCTGCACCGGCGATACCGGTTGGGTGGAACTGCCACATCTCCATATCCTGCACCGGCACGCCCGCGCGGATAGCCATACCGACACCGTCACCGGTGTTGATGTGGGCGTTGGTGGTGGACTGATAGATACGGCCTGCACCGCCGGTCGCCAGCACTGTAGCGCGCGCTTTGAAGTAAACCACTTCACCGGTTTCGATGCACAGCGCGGTACAGCCAACAATTGCGCCATCGGCGTTTTTCACCAGATCCAGCGCATACCATTCGGAGAAGATGGTGGTGTGGTTTTTCAGGTTCTGCTGATAAAGGGTGTGCAGCAGCGCGTGACCGGTACGGTCAGCCGCCGCCGCGGTGCGTGCCGCCTGCTCGCCGCCGAAGTTTTTCGACTGGCCGCCAAACGGACGCTGATAGATAGTGCCATTTTCCAGACGGGAGAACGGCAGACCCATGTGGTCCAGCTCCAGAATCGCTTCCGGGCCGGTTTTACACATATATTCGATGGCATCCTGGTCGCCGATGTAATCGGAACCTTTTACCGTGTCATACATGTGCCATTCCCAGTTATCTTCATGGGAGTTACCCAGCGCAACGGTAATACCGCCCTGCGCGGACACAGTATGGGAACGGGTCGGGAAGACTTTAGAGAGCAGCGCACAGGTTTGGCCGCTCTGGGAAATTTGCAGTGCGGCACGCATACCTGCGCCACCGGCACCAATTACAACAGCATCAAATTCTCTGACTGGCAGTTTCATTACACACCCCACACCACAACGAATCCATAAATAACGTAAACCACCAGTGCAACCACAATGGCCAGCTGCAGTGGGAGGCGAATCGCCAGCGGTTTAACGTAATCGGTCAACACCTGCCACATGCCAATCCATGCATGAATAAGGATAGAGAACAGGGCCAGCAGGGTGAACACTTTGGTGAAGGCGGATCCGAAGAACCCACTCCAGATTTCCCACGTCAGCGTGCCGCTGGTCGCGAAGAAACCGATCATATAGATGATGTAAAGAGTGAGAACGATGGCGGTAGCACGGACCAGAATGAAGTCATGTACGCCGTTGCGTCCTAATGCGGAGGCGTTGCTTACCATACGAGAACTCCTGCGAGAAGTGAAAGCACGACAGTAATCACAAATGAAATGTTAGCGGAGCGTTTCCCGGCTTCGAAAGTCTCTTCCAGGTAGCCAAAGTCCATCAGCATATGGCGAACACCCACGACGACGTGGTACGCCAGCGCGGTCAGAATGCCCCACATGATGAATTTCACGAAGAAGCTGTTCATGATGGCAGAGGCCTGGAGGAATCCTTCAGGGGAAGAGAGGCTGGTGCCCAGTAACCACAGCAGAATACCGACCGCCACAAACGTAATCACACCAGAAACACGGTGCAGAATGGACGCTATTGCTGTTACGGGGAACCGGATCGTTTTGAGATCCAGATTGACAGGTCTTTGTTTTTTCACATTTCTTATCATGAATAACGCCCACATGCTGTTCTTATTGTTTCCTTCCTCCGGACTGCGATGCGGGTCAAGCAGCGTTCCTTTTCTATAACTGCGCGTCATGCAAAACACTGCTTCCAGATGCTTAAACGACACGTTACAACGCTGGGTGGCTCGGGATTGCAGGGTGTTCCGGAGACCTGGCGGCAGTATAGGCCGTTCACAAAATCATTACAATTAACCTACATACAGTTTGTCGGGTTTTCTCTGGAACAGTGATCAGGGTCACGATAACAACATCTTTTTAATTTTTAATCATCTGATTTGACAAATGTTAAACAATATTGTTACAAACGTCATCAGAAAAGGCATATAATGCGCAAAAGTTATGAGGTCTCTCTTTCACCTGACAAATAGTTATGTAACAGTGTGATGGTATTGACCGAAGTTATCAGGACAGTTATTAGTGATATACAGGTTTGAATAATTCGGACTGCAAAAACGCTGATTTGCTGTTGTTTCACTGATATTTCATTCGTTTACCTGCAAGGCGCCATAGCTCTGTACCCTGGTTTGTCCTCGTGAGCTGAGCGGTAAGCCAAATAACAATCTGGTAACGGTGATTAACAGCTGAAAGCAAATCCGGTAAAGCGCAGTCTTAAGCATAAGGCGCTAAGGAGACCGTAAATGGCTGATACAAAGGCAACGCTCACCCTAAATGGTGACACTGCTATTGAACTGGATGTGCTAAAAGGCACGCTCGGTCAGGATGTTATTGATATCCGTACGCTGGGTTCCAAAGGGATGTTCACCTTTGACCCTGGATTTACCTCTACCGCATCTTGCGAATCCAAAATCACCTTCATTGACGGTGACGAAGGTATCCTGCTCCATCGCGGCTTCCCTATCGATCAGTTAGCCACCGAATCCAACTACCTGGAAGTGTGCTACATCCTGCTGAACGGCGAAAAACCGACGCAGGCCCAGTTCGATGAATTTAAAACCACCGTGACCCGTCACACCATGATCCATGAGCAGATTACCCGTCTGTTCCATGCGTTCCGTCGTGACTCTCACCCAATGGCGGTGATGTGCGGTATTACCGGTGCGCTTGCAGCGTTCTACCACGACTCCCTTGACGTGAATAACCCGCGTCACCGTGAAATCGCCGCTTACCGTCTGCTGTCCAAAATGCCTACCATGGCGGCGATGTGCTACAAATACTCCATCGGCCAGCCGTTTGTGTATCCGCGCAACGACCTCTCCTACGCGGGTAACTTCCTGCGCATGATGTTCTCCACGCCGTGCGAAGAGTACGAAGTGAACCCGGTTCTGGAACGCGCGATGGACCGTATTCTGATCCTGCACGCTGACCACGAACAGAACGCCTCTACCTCAACCGTCCGTACCGCAGGCTCTTCCGGCGCGAACCCGTTCGCCTGTATCGCTGCGGGCATCGCCTCCCTGTGGGGACCGGCGCACGGCGGCGCGAACGAAGCGGCATTGAAGATGCTGGAAGAGATCAGCACCGTTGAGCACATTCCTGAGTTCGTGCGTCGCGCGAAAGACAAGAATGACTCCTTCCGCCTGATGGGCTTCGGTCACCGTGTTTACAAAAACTACGACCCGCGCGCCACCGTGATGCGTGAGACCTGCCACGAAGTGCTGAAAGAGCTGGGTACCAAAGATGATCTGCTGGAAGTGGCGATGGAGCTGGAACACATCGCGCTGAACGACCCGTACTTCATCGAGAAGAAACTCTACCCGAACGTCGATTTCTACTCTGGCATTATTCTGAAAGCGATGGGCATTCCGTCTTCCATGTTCACCGTGATCTTCGCTATGGCGCGTACCGTAGGCTGGATTGCGCACTGGAACGAAATGCACAGCGAAGGCATGAAGATCGCGCGTCCTCGTCAGCTGTATACCGGCTACGAGCAGCGTGATTTTAAGTCTGACCTGAAGCGCTAAAAGACGTTGGGTGCGGCCTGATGCCCTCACCCCGGCCCTCTCCCACAGGGAGAGGGTGAAAACATTAAAAACGGTAACCCAAGGGTTACCGTTTTACTTTTATTTTTGGCAGTGCGGGCACCAGTAAAAGGGTCTTGAAGAGAGCATAATCCTGTCGATAATCCCTCCGCACCGCTCGCACTTTTTCCCCGCCCGATGAAACACCTTAAAGCGGAACAGCGCCCCGTGATGCTTGTTTTCATCCACTAAGCCACGCGTGTTGTACGACAGCCGCGGGATGTCCAGCAGCGCGTGGGACAGCGCCTCTAGCTGTTCATCGCTCAGCTGAGAGGCTTTATGCTGCGGCGCCAGCCCGACGTCCCAGAGGATTTCCACCCGCAGGTAGTTGCCAAGCCCGGCCAGAAAGGCCTGGTCAAGAAACAGGCCGGAAAACTGCCGGTTGCGGAATGCAGGCGATAACAGCCGGGCCTTCACATCGCTCGCCGTCAGGCGCATATCCAGCACGTCCGGCCCAACCCGCTGTAAGAACGGGTGCGTGAGCACCTGCTCAGGCGTTAACATTTCGATATCAGAGGCGCTATAGAGCAGGATCGCCTTATCCGCCGTTTGCAGCCTGACGCGCAGCACGCGTGTCGTTTGCGGCTGTTCACCTGCCTCCACCACGTGCCAGACGCCGTAAAGCTGGTTATGGCTGTATAACGTCAGGTTATGGGAAAAATGCGTGAGAAGCGCTTTGCCGCGCGTTTCAATATGCGTTACCGACTGCCCCACCAGCTGTGATTCAAACGGTTTCAGTTGAGGAAAAGCAAACCAGACCTCCGTCAGCGGTTTGCCCTTTATCGCCGCCTCGAGGCTATCCGCCGCGCGGCGGATCTCCGGGCCTTCTGGCATTTTTCTGTCCTTTCATGATTAATCTGCGCTGACAAGAATACCCTCTTCAGAGAACGCAGCCCGCAGGCGGCGCGCGAACTGGAGCGCATGCTCGCCGTCGCCGTGTAAACATACGGTATCAGCCTGAACGTTTGCCGACGTGCCGTCCACGGCGGTCACCCGCCCGGCGCGCACCATATCCAGCGTCTGGGCCAGCGCTTTAGCTTCGTCGGTAATCAGCGCACCGGCCTGCGTACGCGGTACAAGGCTGCCATCAGGCATGTATCCCCGATCGGCAAACACTTCCTGCCGCGTGGTCAGCCCCAGCCGTTCTCCGGCACGAATAAGCTCGCTGCCCGCCAGGCCGATCAGAATCAGCTGCGGATTAGAGTCCCGCACCGCACGGGCTATAGCGTCCGCCAGCGCCGGATCTTTTGCCGCCTGGTTATAGAGCATGCCGTGCGGCTTCACGTGGCGCAGCACACCGTTCTCAGCGCGCACCATCGCCTCCAGCGCGCCGATCTGGTAGAGCACCTGTGCGTAGACCGTTTCAGGCGGCAGGTCCATCGCGGTGCGGCCAAAGTTTTCCCGGTCAGGGAAGCTCGGATGTGCGCCTATCGCGACGCCGTTTTTGATGGCGTTACGCACGCTCTCCAGCATGGTTTGCGCATCGCCCGCGTGAAAGCCGCAGGCGATATTGACCGAGGAGACCAGCGTCATCAGCGCCGCATCGGCGCTGCCGCCCTCGCCCAGATCGGCATTCAAATCAATCTTTACCATCGAGCCTCCACGCCAGCTGTTCGAGATAGCGCTGCTGATCCTGCCGCGCCTTTAGCGCCTCCTCCAGCGAACATTGAACGAAGTGAATCGGCTGTCCGAGGGGAATTTGCGCCAGATGGTAGCGATCGGCTTCAATGATGCAGGCAATTCGCGGATAGCCCCCCGTCGTCTGCGCGTCGTTCATTAACACGATCGGTTGCCCGTTGCCCGGAACCTGAATAACCCCTGGCAGTAAACCGTGGGAGAGCAGTTCTCTGTCGGTCGTCCGGATCAGCGGCTGCCCCTGCAGACGATAACCCATACGGTTACTCTGCGGACTGAGCTTCCACGGCGAGCGCCAAAAGGACTCTTTTGAGGCCTCGTCGAACTCATGATATTCCGGCCCCGGTAAGGCGCGGATCTGGTTTCCCCAGAGGAGTTGTTTTACCCCCTGAGCCGTCGAGAAGTGACGCGAAGAGGGCTTAATCGCCAGGCGATCGCCGTCGCGCAACAAACGTCCTTCGTGACCGCCAATCCCGGCTTTCTGATCGGTACTGGATGAGCCCAGCACGTCAGGCACATCAATGCCGCCAGCCACCGCAAGATAGCTACGCACGCCGTGTAAAGGGCGCTTTAAGGTCAGACGCTGTCCGGCTTTAGCCCGCAGACGCCAGCCGGTCCACACCGCTTTGCCGTCCAGCGTGGCATCACAGCCTGCGCCGGTGAGCGCGAACCAGGTCTCCTGACCAAACTCAATGACACACTGGCCGAGCGTAATTTCGAGCGCCGCCGTGCTGCCGGGGTTGCCCACCAGCACGTTAGCGATCTCCAGCGCTGGACGGTCCAGAGCGCCACAATAGCTCACGCCGGACTGGCGCATACCAAAGCGGCCGGCATCCTGTACGGAGGTATAAAGCCCGGCGCGAATAAGCGTTAACATACCCCCTCCTTCTGCGGGATAAAGCGAAGGGTATCGCCAGGACGCAGGAGTATTGGCGTCTCCAGCCCAGGGTCAAATAAAGGCATAGCGGTATGTCCGATAAGCTGCCATCCACCGGGCGATGTTAGCGGATAGACGCCGGTCTGCTCGCCGCCGATAGCCACCGTCCCCGCCGGTACGCTCAGGCGCGGCTCAGCGCGGCGCGGCGTATGCAAACGGGGAGATAATCCCCCCAGATACGGGAATCCGGGCTGGAATCCCAGGAACCAGACGACGTAGTCAACCGAACTGTGCAACTCAACAACCTGCTTTTCTGTGAGTCCGCAGTGGTCTGCGACCACACCAAGATCCGGTCCCCCCGTACCGCCATAAACGACCGGGATCTCAATGGCACGCGATTCCGGCTCCAGCGCCTCGCTCTCTTCCCACCAGCGCTGCAAACGTTCGATGGCATCCAGCGCCAGCGTATGCGGACTACGCAGCACCACCGTGATGTTATTCATCCCCGGAATGGCTTCAACCACATCCGGCAGATCGACCAGACGCTGGGTTAGCCGCCAGATACGCTTTTGCGTGGCAAGGGTCACCGGCGGCTCGAGCTCCAGAACCACTGCCGTTTCTCCCAGAAGATAACAACGCGCTCGCTGCACTCAGGCACCTCTCATCAGGCCGGGTTAGGAATATCAATAAAGGTCACATCCAGATCGGTATTTTCCGTCAGCCACTCGCTGAGGGCGCGAATGCCGCCGCGCTCGGTGGCATGATGGCCTGCCGCGTAAAAATGCAGCCCCTGTTCACGCGCCGAATGAATGGTCTGCTCGGAAACCTCGCCGGTGATAAAGGCATCGACACCGAAGCGCGCGGCGCTGTCGATAAAGCCCTGCCCGCCTCCGGTGCACCAGGCAACACGCTTCACCGTATCCGGACCGGTATCGCCGCTCCACAGCGGACGACGCCCCAGGCGCGCTTCAATCCAGGAAGCCAGTTCCAGCCCCGGAACCGGCATCGCCAGCTCGCCCCACGGCACCAGCGGCTCGATTTCGCCCATTACGGTAATCCCCAACAGTCGGGCAAGCTGAACGTTGTTGCCCAGTTCCGGGTGCGCGTCCAGCGGCAGGTGGTAACCGTACAGGTTGATGTCATTTGCCAGCAACGTTTTCAGGCGGTTGCGCTTCATGCCGCGAATAATCGGTGATTCGTTTTTCCAGAAGTAACCGTGATGGACAATCACCGCATCGGCCTCCTGACGGACAGCCTCATCCAGCAGCGCCTGGCTTGCCGTGACGCCGGTGATAATTTTCTGCACCGTTTCGCGCCCTTCTACCTGCAGGCCATTAGGACCGTAGTCGCTAAAGGAGGCGGTATTGAGTTTTTCGTTAATCAGGCGTTCCAGTTCGCTGTTTTTCATCTTTATGCTCTCAAACTTTTCTGGCGGCTTCGTACGCCGCCAGCGTGGCGGCACGCGCCTGTTTATGGTCAACAATCGGGCGGGGATAATCGAGCTTTACGCCCTGTTTATCCGCCCATGCCCACGGGTCGTGGATCGCTTTTGCAGGAACGTTCCTGAGCGCGGGCAACCAGCGGCGGATAAAGTCGCCGTTGGCATCAAATTTTTGTCCCTGAGTGGTCGGATTAAAAATCCTGAAATAGGGAGCCGCATCGGTGCCGGTAGAGGCCGCCCACTGCCAGCCGCCGTTATTCGCAGCGAGATCGCCGTCGATCAGCTGAGAGATAAAATAGCGCTCTCCGATACGCCAGTCGATAAGCAGATCCTTCACCAGAAAGCTGGCGGTAATCATTCGCAGGCGGTTGTGCATCCACCCCGTCTCATTCAGTTGGCGCATGGCGGCATCAACAATCGGATAGCCCGTCTCCCCTTTTTGCCAGGCCTGTAAAAGTGCCTCATCGTGCTGCCATTTTACGTTGTCGGTCCAGGGAATGAACGGACGATGCTTACAGAGAGCGGGATGATACGTCATCAGATGCCGATAAAATTCACGCCAGATGAGTTCGTTCAGCCACACCGAACCCGCCCCACCGTCCATCGCCTGCGGCTGCTCGGCCAGAAGACGGTGTAGACACTGACGAGGAGAGAGCACGCCCAGCGCCAGGCTTGCCGATAAGCGGCTTGTCCCTTCAATCGCCGGGAAATCCCTGCGCGCCTCGTACTCTCCCGCGCCCTGTTTGCAAAACTGGCGCAGCTTCGCAATTGCTGCCTTCTCGTTTGCGGGGAACAGAAGCTCATCGAATGTCTGTTGGGGATAGTTAAACGTTAATTCAGGCAGCGTGGTTATGGCTTCCTCTCTGGCTGCGGGTGCGGGTACGCACTCCGGCAGCGCCTCTTTCAGACGTTTAACAAAAGCATTTTTAAACGGCGTGAACACTTTATACATTTCATGGCCGCCGGTCATGACGCTACCCGGTGCCAGCATTACGCTGTCATCAAATCCTTCACAAACCACCTCGCCCAGAATGTTCTCCAGTTGGCGATCCCGCAGCCGTTCGTTCAGCTCGTACTGGTAGTTATAAAAAAGATGCGTGACGCCGTTCTGCTGACATACCTCCCGCAACATCTTAAGCTGCGCGGCAAAGTCACTGACCTCTTTGTAGATCAGGGGGATACCTTTTTCAGCAAGTGAGTGTTGCAGATCGTTCAGATGCGATTTGAGGTAAGCGGCCTGACGCGGGGCCATATCATGCTGCTGCCACTGTTCAGGCGTAGCGATAAATAGCGCCAGCACGCTGGCGTCATCGGAACGGCAGGCTGCCGCGAGTGCGAAGTTGTCATGTACGCGCAGGTCCGCGCGAAACCAAACCAGATGGGTGGGCATAAAACTCCAGGCAAATATCCATTATGTCCGTAAGGGCACGCCACCAAAGGAAAAAGCGGCGCGCTTTTACTGTACTTTGCCATGAAGTGTAGACCGGATGAAATAAAAAAGGCCGCCCAAGGCGGCCTTAACGCTACTTGTCCTGCGCTATCGTGGTAAATGCAACAAACCCGATCGGTTCATCACTTTTAACAACGAGTACGCTGGCGACAATGAACGCGATGCAAAAATAGCGTTTCATTATGCGGTCCCTGCTGCTAACCGCTCCACCGTTCACCACCGGTGATAAGTCGGTGGACACAAGCTCTGACGAGAGCCTGACTTACGGTTGTGGTCACACCTTTCCCGGGACCGGTGCCCATGTGCGAGATGGCGGAAAGGGACGCTGCATAGTAGTTGGCCCTGGCGTAAAACGTAATCCACTGAAAAGGTTTTTAAGAATATATTTAGGGAGTTGCAGTTTGATTACTCAAGGACCCGAGATATTCTTTTAAGTCTCTGACGAGGGCTTGAAAACCACCCAACGGACCGCGAATCCGGAGGGACAAAAAAACCGCCACATTGCTGTTGGCGGTTTTTTTATTGCTGTGTGTAGTCTTAGTAAAAGTCGCAGGTCGCTTTCTCGGCCTGATCCATCCACACCGGCTTCTCGCTGGTTTTCGCCCAGACGCGGTGCAGATAGCTATAAAAACGTGCACGATCTTTCCAGAACAGCATCACCGGCAGAGCCAGCACGCCAGCCACTACGGCGAAAGCGCGGCGCATGAACACGATATGAGCCGGAAACTCTTTATAAAGGTCCATATTTTTCTCCCCTATAGTTGGCCGGAAACGTCATCCGGAAAATTCAAAATCTGTGACCTGGCTAAAATAATATCGCTTTGTTTGTAATTTTACTACTCATCCGACCACTTATTTTTGTCCGTTTAGCCAAAATTTACATTCACGCCGTAATTAAGTTACAAAAAAGTTAACGATTTACTTATCAATAGTTAAATTGTGGGCTTTGCCATTTTTATACTTTTTTTACACCCGCCCTTCTCATTTTTGCGAAATCTTTGCGCCATAAATCCTACCGTTAGCACAACAACAAAAGTCACCCGGAGGTGGATTGTGAGTGCAGGTCTTATTGCCGGCATCGTGCTGGTGTTCCTGTTATTGGGTTATCTGGTTTATGCCCTGATTAACGCGGAGGCATTCTGATGGCTGCTCAGGCGTTTTTGCTTATTGCCAGTTTCTTAGTGGTGTTGTTCGTTCTGGCAAGGCCACTGGGCTCTGGGCTGGCACGGCTAATCAATAACGTTCCCCTGCCCGGAACGGGAAGCGTTGAAAAAGGGATCTGGCGCGTACTGGGTATAGACGATCGGGAGATGAACTGGCGTGAATATTTGATCGCCATTCTGCTGCTGAACATCGTCGGGCTCATTGCGCTTTTTGCCATGCTGATGTTGCAAGGTATCCTGCCTTTGAATCCGCAACAGTTACCGGGCTTGTCCTGGCATCTCGCGCTTAACACGGCAGTCAGTTTTGTCACTAACACCAACTGGCAGTCCTATGCTGGTGAAACCACACTCAGCTACTTCAGCCAGATGGTCGGGCTAACCGTGCAGAACTTCCTCTCTGCCGCCAGCGGTATTGCGGTGATCTTCGCGCTGACGCGTGCGTTTGCGCGTCAGAAAGTGAGTACGCTGGGTAACGCGTGGGTAGACCTGACGCGCATTACGCTGTGGATCCTGCTGCCGATTGCGCTGCTGATCGCGCTGTTCTTCATTCAGCAGGGCAGCCTGCAAAACCTGCTGCCTTACGCGCCATATACCTCGCTGGAAGGCGCAAAACAGCTCCTGCCTATGGGGCCAGTGGCGTCGCAGGAAGCCATCAAAATGCTCGGGACGAACGGCGGGGGCTTCTTCAACGCCAACTCCTCGCACCCGTTTGAAAACCCGACCGCCCTGACTAATTTTGTGCAGATGCTGGCGATTTTCCTGATCCCCGCCGCGCTCTGCTTTGCTTTTGGTGACGTGGTTAACGATCGCCGTCAGGGCCGCACCGTGCTCTGGACCATGTCGCTGATCTTTGTGGTCTGTGTTGCGCTGGTGATGTGGGCCGAATGGCAGGGTAACCCGCACTTCCTCTCACTCGGTGCCGATAGCGCGATCAACATGGAAGGTAAAGAGAGCCGCTTTGGCATTCTCGCCAGCAGCCTGTATGCGGTGGTCACCACGGCAGCTTCGTGCGGGGCCGTCAATGCCATGCATGATTCCTTTACGGCGCTGGGTGGCATGATCCCGATGTGGCTGATGCAGATTGGCGAGGTCGTGTTTGGCGGCGTGGGCTCCGGTCTTTACGGCATGCTGCTGTTCGTGCTGCTGGCGGTGTTTATTGCCGGTCTGATGATTGGCCGCACGCCGGAATATCTGGGTAAAAAAATCGACGTTCGCGAGATGAAATTAACCGCGCTGGCGATTCTGGTCACCCCGGCTCTCGTGCTGCTCGGCACCGCGTTGGCGCTGATGACCGAGGCCGGACGCAGCGGCATCTTTAACCCCGGCATTCACGGTTTTAGTGAAGTGCTGTATGCCGTCTCCTCGGCCGCCAACAACAACGGCAGCGCCTTTGCGGGCCTAAGCGCCAACTCACCGTTCTGGAACTGCCTGCTGGCGTTCTGCATGTTTGTGGGCCGCTTCGGGATCATTGTGCCGGTCATGGCGATTGCCGGATCGCTGGTGAATAAAAAAATCCAACCGACCACCACCGGAACGTTACCGACCCACGGCGCGCTGTTTATCGGCCTGCTGACGGGCACCGTGTTGCTGGTCGGCGCCCTGACCTTTATCCCCGCCCTCGCGTTAGGCCCGGTCGCGGAATACCTCTCTTTACGCTGATTTTGCGGAGAAATTGTCATGAGTCGTAAACAACTGGCCCTGTTCGAACCGTCATTAGTTCGCCAGGCGCTCATGGATGCGGTGAAAAAGCTGAGCCCGCGCGTGCAGTGGCACAACCCGGTGATGTTTATCGTCTGGGCGGGAAGCGTCCTGACCACCGCCCTGGCGATTGCCATGGGAACGGGCCATATGCCGGGAAATGCGATGTTTACCGGCGCCATCAGCCTGTGGCTGTGGTTTACCGTGCTGTTCGCCAACTTTGCGGAAGCGCTGGCGGAAGGCCGGAGTAAAGCCCAGGCCAACAGCCTGAAAGGGGTGAAAAAAACCGCCTTCGCGCGCAAGCTACGGGAACCGAAATACGGCGCTCAGATGGACCACGTTCCGGCAGATGAACTGCGTAAAGGCGATGTGGTGCTGGTTGAAGCCGGTGACATCATCCCTTGCGACGGCGAAGTCATTGAAGGGGGCGCATCGGTGGATGAAAGCGCCATCACCGGGGAATCCGCGCCGGTGATCCGTGAGTCCGGCGGCGATTTCGCCTCCGTGACGGGCGGGACGCGCATTCTCTCCGACTGGCTGGTGATCCAGTGCAGCGTTAACCCGGGTGAAACCTTCCTCGACAGGATGATCGCCATGGTGGAAGGCGCACAGCGCCGTAAAACGCCAAACGAAATTGCCCTGACCATCCTGCTGGTGGCCTTGACCATTGTCTTCCTGCTGGCAACCGCGACGCTGTGGCCGTTCTCCGCCTATGGCGGTACCGCGGTCACCGTCACGGTGCTGGTGGCGCTGCTGGTTTGTCTGATCCCCACCACCATCGGCGGCCTGCTGTCGGCCATCGGTGTGGCCGGCATGAGCCGCATGCTCGGTGCCAACGTCATCGCCACCAGCGGGCGTGCTGTAGAAGCCGCCGGTGACGTGGATGTGTTGCTGCTGGATAAAACCGGGACCATTACCCTCGGTAACCGTCAGGCGTCAGATTTCCTACCCGCCCCGGGCGTGGATGAAAAAACGCTGGCGGATGCCGCGCAGCTCTCCTCGCTTGCTGATGAAACCCCGGAAGGCCGCAGCATTGTGATCCTCGCCAAGCAGCGCTTTAACCTGCGCCAGCGCGACGTTCAGAGCCTGCACGCCACGTTCGTACCCTTCACGGCGCAAACCCGCATGAGCGGCATCAACATCCAGGATCGCATGATCCGTAAAGGCTCGGTTGACGCGATCCGCCGCCACATCGAGGCCAACAACGGTCACTTCCCACCGGAAGTGGACAGCCTGGTTGAAAGCGTGGCCCGTCAGGGGGCAACGCCGCTGGTGGTGGCCGAAGGCGCGCGCGTACTCGGGGTGATTGCGCTGAAGGATATCGTCAAAGGCGGCATCAAGGAGCGCTTTGCCCAGCTGCGTAAGATGGGGATCAAAACGGTGATGATCACCGGGGATAACCGTCTTACCGCCGCGGCGATTGCCGCCGAAGCGGGCGTGGATGATTTCCTTTCCGAAGCCACACCGGAAGCCAAGCTGGCACTGATTCGTCAGTATCAGGCGGAAGGCCGTCTGGTGGCGATGACGGGCGACGGAACCAACGATGCCCCTGCCCTCGCGCAGGCCGACGTGGCGGTGGCGATGAACTCCGGTACGCAGGCAGCCAAAGAGGCGGGCAACATGGTCGACCTCGACTCTAACCCGACCAAGCTGATTGAAGTGGTGCACATCGGCAAGCAGATGCTGATGACGCGCGGCTCGCTGACCACGTTCAGTATCGCTAACGACGTGGCGAAGTATTTCGCCATCATTCCGGCCGCGTTTGCTGCGACCTATCCGCAATTAAACGCCCTGAACGTAATGCACCTGCATTCTCCGGCCTCGGCCATTCTGAGCGCAGTGATCTTTAACGCCCTGATTATTGTCTTCCTGATCCCGCTGGCGCTGAAGGGCGTGAGCTATAAGCCGCTCACGGCGGCGGCCATGCTGCGCCGCAACCTGTGGATTTACGGCCTGGGCGGGCTGGTGGTGCCCTTCGTCGGTATCAAGGTTATCGACCTGCTGTTGACGCTGTTCGGCCTGGTTTAAAAGGTGAATCAAATGACGATGTTACGCCTCGCTATACTTCTGTTTATTCTGCTGTCTCTCATTACCGGCGGGCTGTACCCGCTGGTGACCACCGCGCTGGGCCAGTGGTGGTTTAAGGATCAGGCTAACGGCTCGCTGATTATGCAAAACGGTGAAAACCGCGGGTCTCGCCTGATTGGTCAGAACTTTACGGATGCCCGCTACTTCCAGGGACGCCCTTCCGCCACTGCCGAAAGCCCGTATAATCCGATGGCATCCGGCGGCAGTAACCTGGCGGGCAGCAACCCCGAGCTGGATAAAGCCGTTACTGAGCGCGTGGCTGCCCTGCGTGCCGCGAATCCACAGGCCAGCCGTGACGTTCCCGTGGAGCTGGTGACCGCCTCGGCCAGCGGGCTGGACTACAGCCTGACGCCGGCAGCCGTGGCATGGCAGATCCCGCGCGTCGCCGCCGCCCGTCAGCTGACCGTCGAACAGGTGAGCCAGCTGGTTGCCGAGCACACGCAAAAGCCGCTGGTCAGCTTCATCGGCATGCCCGTGGTAAATATTGTTGAGCTGAATCTGGCGCTGGACGCGCTAAGGAAAAACTAAATGACCGACGAGCCCATGCGCCCGGATCCGGACAGGCTGCTCGAACAAACAGCTGAAGCCCATCGCGGCAAACTGAAAATTTTCTTCGGCGCCTGCGCGGGCGTCGGGAAAACCTTCGCCATGCTGACGGAAGCCCAGCGGCTTCGGGCGCAGGGGCTCGATATTCTGATCGGAGTGGTTGAAACCCACGGACGTAAAGAGACGGCATCACTGCTGAAGGGGCTGGCAACTCAGCCGCCCCGCCGCATCAGCCATCGCGGTCGGTTAGTCACCGAATTCGATCTCGATGCCGCCCTCGCCCGCCGCCCCGCGCTTATCCTGATGGACGAGCTGGCGCACAGCAATGCGCCAGGCTCGCGCCACCCCAAACGCTGGCAGGATGTTGAAGAGTTACTTGAAGCCGGTATCGATGTGTTCACGACGGTTAACGTTCAGCATCTCGAAAGCCTGAACGACGTGGTCAGCGGCGTGACCGGCATTCAGGTGCGCGAAACGGTGCCCGATCCCTTCTTCGATTCCGCAGATGAGGTGGTGCTGGTCGACCTGCCGCCCGATGATTTGCGCCAGCGCCTGCACGAAGGCAAAGTCTATATCGCCGGCCAGGCCGAGCGCGCCATCGAACATTTCTTCCGTAAAGGCAACCTGATAGCCCTGCGCGAGCTGGCCCTGCGCCGAACCGCCGACCGGGTGGACGATCAGATGCGCGCCTGGCGCGACCTGCAGGGCCAGGAACGCGTCTGGCACACGCGGGACGCCATCCTGCTGTGCGTGGGTCACGGCAGCGGCAATGAAAAGCTTGTCCGCACCGCCGCGCGCCTGGCGGCCAAATTTGGCAGCGTCTGGCATGCGGTGTCTGTCGAAACGCCGCAGCTGCACGCGCTGCCCGAAAACCAGCGCCGCGCGATCCTGAGTTCGCTGCGCCTGGCGCAGGAACTGGGTGCGGAAACCGCCACCCTTTCCGATCCTCAGGAAGATAAAGCCATTCTGCGCTACGCGCGCGAGCACAACCTGGGGAAAATCGTCATTGGCCGTCGTCAGCATCGCCGCTGGTTTAGCCGCGAATCCTTTGCCGACAAGCTGGCCCGTCGCGCGCCGGATCTGGATCTGGTGATCGTGGCGCTGGACGACAAACCTACCCCCTTA
The DNA here is from genome assembly GCF_977039595.1 of Enterobacter sp. Taxonomy (NCBI): domain Bacteria; kingdom Pseudomonadati; phylum Pseudomonadota; class Gammaproteobacteria; order Enterobacterales; family Enterobacteriaceae; genus Enterobacter; species Enterobacter sp. Next base: position 7,942 of record NZ_CDRQYH010000021.1, on the reverse strand, counting down.
CCCAATCGTGCGCCAGACAGCCGCACCTTCAGCGATAAATGGCGCATTCAGCTTCGCGGCTGTCTTGTCGCCGTCGTGCTCTGTGCCCTGATTACCGTGATTGCCAGCCAGTGGCTGATTGCGTTTGATGCCGCCAACCTGGTGATGATCTACCTTCTCGGCGTGGTGGTGGTGGCGCTCTTTTACGGGCGCTGGCCGTCGGTCCTGGCGACGGTAATTAACGTCATCAGCTTCGATCTGTTCTTTATTGCTCCCCGCGGGACGCTCGCCGTCTCGGACGTGCAGTACATCCTCACCTTTGCCGTGATGCTCACCGTCGGGCTGGTGATCGGCAATCTGACGGCGGGCGTGCGCTATCAGGCGCGTATCGCCCGCTATCGCGAACAGCGCACGCGCCATCTCTATGAGATGTCGAAATCGCTGGCGGTGGGCCGCACGCCGCTGGATATCGTACAGACCAGCGAGCAGTTTATCCGCTCGACGTTTCATGCCAGCAACCTGATTTTACTTCCGGACGAACACGGCAAGCTGCGCCCGCTGACGTCGGCCTCAGGCATGACGCCCTGGGACGAAGCCATCGCGCGCTGGAGCTTTGACAAAGGCTTACCGGCGGGCGCAGGGACAGATACCCTGCCCGGCGTGCCATATCAAATTCTGCCCCTGCGCAGTGCCGATAAAAATCAGGGGCTGGTCATCGTGGAGCCTTCCAACCTGCGCCAGCTGATGATCCCCGAACAGCAGCGTTTACTGGAGACGTTTACGCTGCTGGTTGCCAGCGCGCTGGAACGACTGGCCCTCACCGCCAGCGAGGAACAGGCCCGTCTGGCGAGCGAGCGTGAAAGCATTCGTAACTCGCTGCTGGCAGCGCTGTCTCACGATCTGCGTACCCCGCTCACCGTCCTGTTCGGTCAGTCAGAAATTCTGACGCTGGACCTGGCGGCGGAAGGCTCTAAACATGCCCTTCAGGCCAGCGAGATCCGCCAGCACGTGCTGAATACCACGCGTCTGGTGAATAACCTGCTCGACATGGCGCGTATCCAGTCGGGCGGTTTTAACCTCAAAAAAGAGTGGCTCACGCTTGAAGAGGTGGTGGGCAGCGCGCTGAAAATGCTCGAACCCGGTCTGGGCGGGCGACATATCGCGCTGAACATGCCCGAGCCCCTGACGTTAATTCACGTTGATGGGCCCTTGTTCGAGCGGGTGCTGATCAACCTGCTGGAAAATGCCGCCAAATATGCGGGCGCCAGTGCTCAGATTGGGGTGGATGCGACAGTGGAAGATAACACCCTTCGCCTTAACGTCTGGGATACCGGCCCCGGCATTCCAGCCGGGCAGGAGTTGGCTATTTTCGAGAAATTTGCACGCGGCAATAAGGAGTCGGCCATTCCGGGCGTGGGGCTGGGGCTGGCGATTTGCCAGGCGATCATTGACGTGCATGGCGGCTCCATTTCCGCGGAGAATCGTCCGGAAGGCGGTGCGCGTTTTTGTGTTACACTTCCTCTGGAAACCCCGCCAGAACTTAATGAATTACCAGAGGATTTGTGATTAACGTTCTGATTGTTGAAGATGAGATCGCCATTAACCGTTTTCTGCGCGCTGCGCTGGAAGGAGACGGTCTGCGCGTTCATGATGCGGGTACGCTTCAGCGGGGTTTAATTGAGGCCGCCACCCGCAAGCCGGACCTGGTGATCCTCGATCTTGGACTCCCGGACGGCGACGGCATCGATTTTATTCGTGAAGTCCGCCAGTGGAGCCAGATGCCGATCCTCGTGCTCTCCGCCCGTACTGAAGAGACGGATAAAATCGCCGCGCTGGATGCCGGGGCGGATGACTATCTGATTAAACCGTTTGGTATCGGCGAGCTTCAGGCTCGCCTTCGCGTGGCGCTGCGTCGCCACAGCGCCACCACGCCTGCCGATCCAACCTACGCGTTTGGGGATATCCGGGTTGACCTGGCCGCGCGGCGCATTTTGCGCGGCGAAGAGGAAATTCATCTTACGCCCATTGAGTTTCGCCTGCTCGCCGTGCTGCTCAACAACCACGGCAAGGTTCTCACCCAGCGCCAGCTGTTAAGTCAGGTGTGGGGACCCAACGCCGTGGAGCATAGTCACTATTTACGCATATATATGGGACATCTTCGTCAGAAACTCGAAGTCGACCCCGCTCGCCCTCGCCATTTATTAACTGAAACCGGTATCGGTTATCGGTTTATGCTTTGAATAACTATTCATTTTATTTTTAAATAAAACCGAAATACCTCAGGCAATATTTCATAAATAACCCATACGTTATTTTTACGGGCTATTTTTGCTCATTTAAAACATTGATAATACAACCTGTTAACGCAACACCAACAAATCAGAATTTTGATCTGCGATATTCATCCAAAACGAATATTTATTTCTGATTTGATCGGTTAACGGTGATCTTGTTCACAGTTAATCGCTTTTTCCTGGATAAAATGACCATGCTTTCAATTACTGAAAGGAAAATGAAACATGGAAAACAACAATCGCTTAATGCCCCATATAAGGCGGACAACGCATATCATGATGTTTGCCCACCGAAACTGCTTTGACTTTCATCTCTTTAATGCCCGGTAGTCCTTCGACTTCTGGCGCACTCGCTTACAGGTTATCCTGAAACATCTTATTTTACAGGTCTTTGCCTGTGAACTCGTGCGCTCATTCATCTTGATTCAGACTCATCCGCACCGGGCGGACTGAATTTCAATCTTCAAAAAAGCAATGTACTGATTTTAATCAGCGGCCACCCTTTGCTTTTTTTCCGGAAAATTATCGATTTCTTTCTTGCAAGAAATCGAGGGACGCTTATTACCTAAAATAAAGAGAGAAAGATGAAAAGTTTAAAAATCGCAGCCAGCCGCGCTTGTCCTGATTGCTTTACCACCCAGCGTGAACTGGTGGATGTCAGAGCCTCTGATTATATCGATGTCGCCGCTATTGTTCTGGCGGTCAGTGATATTACCGGCGGGATACTGGACGAAATAGAAGCCACCGGTTTTGGCATTCCCGTATTTGTCGCGACGCAGAAAGAAGAGTTCATTCCGGCAGACTATTTATCGCGCATTCATGGCGTATTTGAGTATTCAGACACCAGCAACGACTTTTATGGACGCCAGCTGGAAGCGGCAGCCCAAAAGTATGAAACCCAGCTGCGCCCGCCGTTTTTCCGCGCCCTGGTCGACTACGTGAAGCAGGGCAACAGTGCGTTCGACTGCCCGGGCCATCAGGGCGGCCAGTTCTTCCGCCGCCATCCTGCCGGCAATCAGTTTGTGGATTTCTTTGGCGAGACGCTTTTCCGCTCCGACCTGTGTAACGCCGACGTGGCGATGGGCGATCTGCTGATTCACGAAGGCGCGCCGTGCATTGCGCAGCAACATGCGGCGAAGGTCTTTAATGCCGATAAGACCTACTTCGTGCTGAACGGCACCTCGTCATCCAACAAAGTGGTACTTAACGCCCTGCTCACGCCGGGCGACCTGGTGCTGTTCGACCGCAACAACCACAAATCCAACCATCACGGTGCCCTACTCCAGGCAGGCGCAACGCCAGTCTATCTGGAAACCGCGCGCAACCCGTACGGCTTTATCGGCGGCATTGACGCCCACTGTTTTGAAGAACAGTACCTGCGCGAGCTGGTGGCCGAAGTTGCACCGGGCCGTGCGCGCGATGCGCGTCCGTTCCGTCTGGCGGTGATCCAGCTCGGTACTTACGATGGCACCATCTACAACGCCCGTCAGGTGGTGGATAAGATTGGGCATCTGTGTGATTACATCCTGTTTGACTCCGCCTGGGTGGGTTACGAGCAGTTTATCCCGATGATGGCCGACTGCTCTCCGCTGCTGCTGGAGCTGAACGAAAACGACCCGGGGATTTTGGTTACCCAGTCCGTGCATAAACAGCAGGCAGGCTTCTCCCAGACCTCGCAAATCCATAAAAAAGACAGCCACATCAAAGGACAGCAGCGCTATGTCCCGCACAAGCGGCTGAATAATGCCTTTATGATGCACGCCTCCACCAGCCCGTTTTATCCGCTGTTTGCCGCGCTGGACATCAACGCCCGTATGCATGAAGGCCAGAGCGGCCGCAACATGTGGATGGACTGCGTGGTGAACGGTATTGAAGCGCGTAAGCTAATCCTGGAGAACTGCCGGTATCTGCGCCCCTTCGTGCCGGAGACGGTGGATGGCCGTCCGTGGGAAAGCTGGGACACGGCGGAAATTGCGACCGATCTGCGCTTCTTCCACTTCGTACCGGGTGAAAACTGGCACGCCTTTGAAGGCTACGCCGAGCATCAGTATTTTATCGACCCGTGCAAGCTCCTGCTAACCACGCCGGGCATTAACGCCCGCACCGGGGAGTATGACGACTTCGGCGTGCCCGCCACTATCCTCGCTAACTTCCTGCGTGAAAACGGCATCGTGCCGGAAAAATGCGATCTCAACTCGATCCTGTTCCTGCTCACGCCTGCGGAAGATATGGGCAAACTGCAGCAGCTGGTGGCGCAGCTGGTGCGTTTCGAAAAACTGCTCGAGAGCGATGTTCCGCTGAAAGACGTCCTGCCTTCTCTCTACAAACAGCATCCGGAACGTTACGCGGATTACACCCTGCGCCAGATCTGCCAGGAAATGCATGACCTGTACGCCCGTCACAACGTGAAGCAGCTGCAGAAAGAGATGTTCCGCAAGTCTCACTTCCCGCGCGTGATGATGAACCCGCAGGACGCGAACTACGCCTATCTGCGCGGAGAAGTAGAACTGGTCTCCCTGCGCGACGCGGAAGGCCGCATCGCCGCGGAAGGCGCCCTACCTTATCCACCGGGGGTATTGTGCGTGGTTCCAGGGGAGGTCTGGGGCGGCTCCGTGCTGCGCTACTTCGCCGCGCTGGAAGAAGGCATCAACCTGCTGCCGGGCTTCGCGCCGGAGCTGCAGGGTGTGTACGTCGAAGAGTGCGAGGGCCGCAAACAGGTTCGCTGTAACGTCATCAAACAACCCGCCGCTCAGCCCGCGCTGCTGAAAGGAGAGAAATTATGAGTAAGTCCAATAAGATGGGCGTGGTGCAGCTAACTATCCTCACCATGGTGAACATGATGGGCTCCGGGATCATTATGCTGCCCACCAAGCTTGCCGAAGTAGGAACCATTTCAATTATCTCCTGGCTGGTGACCGCCGTAGGCTCAATGGCGCTGGCGTGGGCGTTTGCCAAGTGCGGGATGTTCAGCCGCAAGTCAGGCGGCATGGGGGGCTACGCCGAGTATGCCTTTGGTAAGTCTGGCAACTTTATGGCCAACTATACCTACGGGGTGTCGCTGCTGATCGCCAACGTGGCGATTGCCATCTCCGCCGTGGGCTACGGTACGGAGCTGTTTGGCGCGACGCTCAGCCCGGTACAGATTGGCCTGGCCACCATCGGCGTGCTGTGGATCTGCACCGTGGCTAACTTTGGCGGGGCGCGTATCACCGGACAGCTCTCCAGCATCACCGTCTGGGGGGTAATTATTCCCGTTGTCGGCCTGTGCATCATCGGCTGGTTCTGGTTCAGCCCGACCCTGTACGCCAACTCCTGGAACCCGCACCATGTGCCGTTCTTCAGCGCAGTCGGCTCTTCTATCGCCATGACGCTCTGGGCCTTCCTCGGTCTGGAATCCGCCTGCGCCAACGCAGAAGTGGTTGATAACCCTGAAAAGAACGTGCCGATTGCGGTCCTCGGCGGTACGCTGGGCGCGGCGGTGATCTATATCGTCTCGACTAACGTGATTGCCGGGATTGTGCCAAACATGGATCTTGCTAACTCTACGGCGCCGTTCGGACTGGCCTTCGCGCAGATGTTCACGCCGGAAGTCGGGAAAGTGATTATGGGTTTGATGGTCATGTCGTGCTGCGGTTCACTCCTTGGCTGGCAGTTCACCATCGCACAGGTGTTTAAATCTTCGGCTGATGAAGGTTATTTCCCAAAAATCTTCTCTCGCGTGACCAAAGCGGATGCGCCGGTGCAGGGCATGCTGGCGATTGTCATCTTCCAGAGCGGATTGTCGCTGATGACCATTAGCCCGTCGCTGAACAGCCAGTTCAACGTGCTGGTCAACCTGGCGGTCGTGACGAACATCATTCCGTATATTCTGTCGATGGCGGCGCTGGTGATCATTCAGAAGGTGGCGAAGGTGGATCCGCGCAAAGCGCGCGCGGCCAATATCGTGGCGCTGATTGGCGCGATTTACAGCTTCTATGCGCTTTACTCATCCGGCCAGGAAGCGATGCTCTACGGGGCAATGGTAACCTTTATGGGCTGGACGCTGTACGGTCTGGTATCACCACGGTTTGAATTGAAGAACAAGCACAGTTAGGTCAAAGCAAAACGGCAACCCAAGGGTTGCCGTTTTATTGTTTTCTCCCTCTCCCGAAGGGAGAGGGTCAGGATGAGGGCATCAGTCCGCACCCAAACCGCACTTACGCGTTTTTCAGCACTTCGCTGACAATCTCTACCGCTTCTTTCTCAATCTGCTGACGATGCTCAGCGCCGAGGAAGCTTTCGCAATAGATTTTATACGCATCTTCCGTGCCGGATGGGCGAGCGGCGAACCAGCCGTTTTCAGTCATCACTTTCAGTCCACCAATGGAGGCGCCGTTACCCGGTGCCGCCGTCAGACGTGCGGTGATCGGGTCGCCCGCCAGGGTGCTTGCGCTGACCATCTCCGGTGAGAGTTTGGAGAGGGCCGCTTTCTGGGCTGACGTCGCGCTGGCCTGAATACGGTTATAGCTTGGTGCACCAAAGCGTGCCGCCAGCTCGTTGTAATGTTCCTGCGGGTTCTTACCGGTGACCGCGGTGATTTCCGCCGCCAGCAGGCACATGATGATGCCGTCTTTATCGGTTGACCATGGCGTGCCGTCGAAACGCAGGAAAGATGCGCCCGCACTCTCTTCACCGCCGAAGCCGAAGCTGCCGTCGTGCAGACCGTCAACAAACCATTTGAAGCCCACCGGCACTTCCACCAGCTTGCGGCCCAGCGCCTCAACCACGCGGTCGATCATCGCGGAGGAAACCAGCGTTTTACCGACGGCCACCTCTTTGCCCCACTGCGGACGGTGCTGGAACAGGTAGTTAATCGCGACTGCCAGATAGTGGTTCGGGTTCATCAGCCCGGCAGGGGTGACGATACCGTGGCGGTCGTAATCCGGGTCGTTAGCAAACGCCAGATCAAATTTATCACGCAGCGCCAGCAGGCCCGCCATCGCGCACTCGGAGGAGCAGTCCATGCGGATCGCGCCGTCTTTGTCCAGGTGCATAAAGCGGAAGGTCTGATCGACGTGATCGTTCACGATGGTCAGATCCAGCTTGTAGTGCTCGGCGATACGTTTCCAGTATTCGATACCGGAGCCGCCCAGCGGATCCACGCCCAGCTTGAGGCCGGCTTTCTGGATGGCCGCCATATCGACGATATCCGCCAGGCCTTCCACGAACGGCTGAACCAGATCCAGCTCTTTCACGTGACCGGACGCCATGGCCGCATCCAGAGAGATACGCTTCACGCCTTTCAGGTCATCAGCCAGCAGCGCGTTCGCGCGATCCTCCACCACTTTGGTGACGTTGGTATCTGCCGGGCCACCGTTAGGCGGGTTATATTTGATACCACCGTCTTCCGGCGGGTTGTGGGATGGCGTGATGACGATACCGTCAGCCAGCGCACCACCTTTTTTGTTGTGCACCAGGATGGCGTTAGAGACCGCAGGCGTTGGGGTGAAGCCGTTGTTCTCCTGAACAATCACATCAACGCCGTTTGCCGCCAGCACTTCCACAACAGAGATGAACGCCGGTTCAGACAGGGCATGGGTATCTTTCCCCACGTAGCACGGACCGGTAACGCCGTTTTTAGCGCGCTCTTCCGCAATGGCCTGAGCAATGGCCAGAATGTGCGGTTCGTT
>NZ_CDRQYH010000020.1:0-61648 GCF_977039595.1 Enterobacter sp. | reverse complement strand
CCAATTATTAGACCTGCTCAGACGGGACGATATTATCAGATCCTGAGACGGTATCGTTCGGGAGCTGTCTTCCCGAACGATGAGTCACGGTCACAGGACTAGCTATGCGCAACAGTGAACATTACATCACCACAACCGGGTCGGAGCCGCTCGCGACCGACGACGAAACGACCTGGTCATTTCCTGGGGCTATCATTGGCTTCGTGTCATGGCTGCTGGCGCTTGGCATTCCGTTTCTCATCTACGGCGGCAACACGCTGTTCTTCTTTCTCTACACCTGGCCTTTCTTTCTGGCGCTGATGCCCGTGGCTGTTGTCGTCGGCATTGCGCTGCACTCGCTGCTCAACGGTAAGCTCCTGTACAGCACCGTGGTCACGATTATGACGGTGGTTCTGATGTTTGGTCTGTTATTTTTGTGGCTCATGGGCTAACTTCAGCCATAATTCAAACCGTAACCAACTGTGTAACGATATTGTGCAGGACGATTCTGCGGAAAAAATGTGGTATATTTGCCCGCGATGTTGCGGCATCTCTGTTACCCCGGCGTAGTGCTCTGGGGAAGTCTTGGGATGATGATGCCGTTTTTCAGGGGGCAGGATGGGTAAACTAACGCTGCTGTTGCTGGCTTTGCTAATCTGGCTGCAATATTCGCTGTGGTTCGGTAAGAACGGACTGCACGACTATAGCCGGGTGAGCGATGACGTCGCGGCTCAGCAGGCAACAAACGCCAAACTTAAGGCGCGAAACGATCAACTCTTCGCTGAAATTGATGACCTCAATGGCGGGCAAGAGGCGATTGAGGAACGCGCACGCAATGAACTCAGTATGACTAAGCCGGGCGAAACCTTTTATCGTCTGGTTCCGGATGCGTCTAAACGCAATCAGGGCTCAGCACAAAATAATCGATAATCAGGCCCAGGATTACGACATGGCAGTAACTTTTTCGGACGTATGCGCCGTGGTGCCGGCCGCAGGTTTTGGCCGGCGCATGCAGACAGAATGTCCCAAGCAGTACCTCTCTATTGGCGATAAAACGATCCTTGAGCACGCCGTGGCTGCGCTGCTGGCGCACCCGCGGGTGACGCGGGTGATCATCGCTATCAGCCCGGGCGATGCGCGCTTCGCGCAGCTCCCGCTGGCAAATCATCCACAGATTACCGTTGTCGATGGCGGTGCCGAGCGCGCCGATTCCGTGCTGGCAGGCATTCAGGCTGCCGGAAACGCCCCGTGGGTACTGGTCCATGACGCGGCGCGTCCGTGCCTGCACCAGGACGACCTTGCGCGCCTGCTGTCGCTGAGCGAAACCAGCAAAGTGGGCGGCATTCTGGCTGCCCCCGTGCGCGACACCATGAAGCGCGCCGAGCCGGGCAAACGGGCTATCGCCCACACCGTCGAACGCGTCGATCTATGGCACGCGCTGACGCCGCAATTTTTCCCCCGCGAATTACTCCACGACTGCTTAACGCGCGCGCTTAACGAAGGTGCGACCATCACGGACGAAGCCTCTGCGCTGGAGTACTGCGGTTTCCATCCTGAGCTTGTTGAAGGACGTGCTGATAATATTAAAGTGACGCGTCCGGAAGATTTACAGCTCGCGGAATTTTATCTTACCCGTTCGACCCATCAGGAGAAGGCATAATGCGAATTGGACACGGTTTTGATGTACACGCCTTTGGCGGCGAAGGCCCAATTATCATTGGCGGCGTGCGCATTCCTTATGAAAAAGGGCTGCTGGCGCATTCTGATGGCGACGTGGCGCTGCATGCGCTGACCGACGCGCTGTTGGGCGCGGCCGCACTGGGTGATATCGGCAAGCTGTTCCCGGACACCGACCCGGCGTTTAAAGGGGCAGACAGCCGTGAACTGCTGCGCGAAGCGTGGCGCCGCATCCAGGCGAAAGGCTACACCCTGGGCAACGTCGACGTGACGATTATTGCTCAGGCCCCGAAAATGCTGCCGCACATTCCGCAGATGCGCGTGTTTATTGCGGAAGATCTGGGCTGCCATATGGACGACGTGAACGTCAAAGCGACGACGACCGAGAAGCTGGGCTTCACCGGGCGTGGCGAAGGTATTGCCTGTGAAGCCGTGGCGCTGCTGGTGAAGGCAAGCAAATGACAGACTTCGACAACCTGACATACCTGCACGGTAAACCGCAGGGGAACGGGGTGCTGAAAGCCAGCCCGGAAGATTTCCTCGTGGTCGAGGATCTGGGCTTTGAGCCGGATGGCGAAGGCGAACATATCCTGGTGCGTATTCTGAAAAATGGCTGTAATACCCGCTTTGTGGCCGACGCGCTGGCAAAATTCCTCAAAATTCATGCCCGCGAGGTGAGCTTTGCCGGGCAGAAAGATAAACACGCCGTCACGGAACAGTGGCTCTGCGCGCGCGTTCCCGGCAATGCGATGCCTGATTTAAGCAAATTTGAGCTTGAGGGCTGTAAGGTACTGGAATATGCCCGCCACAAGCGCAAACTGCGTCTGGGGGCGTTGAAAGGCAACGCGTTTACGTTGGTGCTGCGCGAAGTGTCCCACCGCGAAGACGTTGAAAAACGTCTGAGCGCCATCAGCGACCGCGGCGTACCGAACTACTTTGGCGCGCAGCGCTTTGGCATCGGCGGCAGCAACCTGCAGGGCGCGCTGCGCTGGGCGCAAAGCGATGCGCCGGTACGTGACAGGAATAAACGCAGTTTTTGGTTGTCGGCGGCACGCAGCGCGTTGTTTAATCAGATTGTGAGCGAAAGGCTGAAAAAACCGGACGCGAATCAAGTTGTTGTTGGCGATGCGCTACAATTAGCGGGACGCGGAAGCTGGTTTGTGGCAACGGCCGAAGAGATGGCTGATGTGCAGTCGCGCGTGGACGCAAAAGCGCTGATGATTACCGCCGCGTTGCCCGGTACGGGCGACTGGGGAACACAGGGCGACGCGCTGGCCGCCGAGCAGTCAGCCGTGGCGGACGCGCCAGAATTGCAATCCTTGCTGGTGCGGGAAAAAGTTGAAGCGGCACGCCGCGCGATGCTGCTCTATCCGCAGCAGTTAAGCTGGAACTGGTGGGATGACGTGACCGTCGAGTTACGCTTCTGGCTGCCGGCAGGCAGCTTTGCCACCAGTGTTGTCAGGGAACTTATCAACACCTTGGGTGATTATGCGAATATTGCTGAGTAACGATGACGGGATCCACGCGCCAGGCATTCAGACCCTGGCGAAACACCTCCGCGAATTTGCGGACGTGCAGGTCGTGGCGCCCGATCGTAACCGCAGTGGAGCGTCTAACTCTCTGACGCTGGAGTCGTCGCTTCGCACCTTTACCTTTGATAATGGCGATATTGCCGTGCATATGGGAACGCCAACCGACTGCGTTTTTCTGGGCGTGAACGCGCTGATGCGGCCGCGTCCAGATATCGTCGTCTCCGGCATTAACGCCGGGCCTAACCTCGGCGATGACGTGATTTATTCCGGCACCGTGGCGGCCGCAATGGAAGGCCGCCATCTGGGATTCCCGGCGCTGGCGGTCTCGTTGAACGGCTACACGCACTACGACACGGCCGCCGCGGTGACCTGTTCGATCCTGCGGGCGCTCGGCCGCGAGCCGTTGCGTACCGGGCGCATCCTCAACATCAACGTGCCGGATCTTCCTCTCGATGAAATTAAAGGCATCCGCGTCACCCGTTGCGGGAGCCGACATCCTGCCGATCAGGTGATCCCGCAGCAGGATCCTCGCGGCAACACGCTTTACTGGATTGGCCCTCCCGGCGACAAGTGCGATGCGGGTCCGGATACCGACTTTGCCGCCGTAGAGGAAGGCTATGTTTCGGTTACTCCGCTGCACGTAGATTTAACCGCGTATAGCGCGCATGATGTGGTGTCGGGCTGGCTGGATCGCGCAGGAGTGAACGCGCAATGGTAAACAAACGTGTACAAACTCTTCTGGAACAACTCCGCGCGCAGGGGATCAGCGACGAGCACGTGCTTGAAGCGCTCGCCCTGGTTCCGCGTGAAAAATTTGTAGACGAGGCGTTTGAACACAAAGCGTGGGAAAACGTGGCGCTGCCCATCGGACAGGGCCAGACGATTTCGCAGCCTTATATGGTGGCTCGCATGACGGAGCTGCTGGAGCTGACGCCCGACTCCCGCGTGCTGGAGATTGGCACCGGGTCGGGGTATCAGACCGCGATCCTGGCGCATCTGGTTCATCACGTATGCTCCGTTGAGCGGATCAAAGGTTTACAGTGGCAGGCGCGTCGTCGCCTGAAACAACTTGATTTACATAATGTTTCGACACGACACGGTGATGGATGGCAGGGTTGGAAGGCGCGCGCCCCGTTTGACGCGATCATCGTGACGGCGGCCCCGCCTGAAATTCCAGCAGCCCTGTTGTCGCAGCTGGATGAGGGGGGCATTCTTGTTCTGCCTGTCGGGGACGAGCAGCAGCTGTTGAAGCGCGTTCGTCGGCGCGGCGGCGAGTTTATTATCGACACCGTGGAAGCCGTGCGCTTTGTGCCTCTGGTGAAGGGGGAGTTGGCCTGAGACTCGGAATTATCCAGGGTTATTAAGGCAAATTCAGCGTATGGTGTGGCGCGAAAGATTCGTGCCATCACGGTAAATTTTAAGTCACTGGTAGTTAACACATTCCTGGGGGATAAATGAGCGCGGGAAGCCCTAAATTCACCATCAGCCGTGTTGCGGCATTATCACTGGTTTCGCTCTGGCTGGCAGGCTGTACAAGTTCAAACAACGCGCCTGCGCCCGTGAGTTCCGTCGGCGGAAACAGCGGCTCCGGTAACACGTCCAGCGGAATGTTAATCACGCCGCCACCTAAAATGGGGACGGCTGCACCGCAGCAAACACCACAAATTCAGCCTGTGCAACATCCTGTTACACAGTCAGTGCAGGTTCAGCCAGTTGAACAACCTGTTCAGACCCAAAATGGCCGCATAGTCTATAACCGCCAGTATGGGAACATTCCGAAAGGCAGCTACACCGGTGGCAGCACCTATACCGTGAAACGCGGCGATACGCTGTTCTACATTGCGTGGATCACCGGGAACGATTTCCGTGACCTCGCGCAGCGCAATAACGTCCAGGCCCCATATGGTCTGGAAGTCGGGCAAACGCTTCAGGTGGGCAACGCGACGGGCACGCCGCTTACGCCTGGCAACACCGTTTCAGCGGCCGATGTAACAGCTCAAAATAACAGCGTTAAGCCTGCACAAAAATCCACCACGGTGGTTGCTTCACAACCTGTAATTACGTATTCTGAGGATTCAGGTGATCAGACTGCTAACAAAATGTTGCCGAATAATAAAGGGACTGCGACTGCTGTCACAGCACCGGTTACGGCACCTGTGGTTAGCTCTACTGAACCGACTGCCAGCAGTATGACCTCCAGTTCGCCGATTTCTGCATGGCGCTGGCCGACTGACGGCAAGGTTATCGAGAACTTCTCTTCCTCCGAAGGGGGAAATAAAGGGATCGATATCGCAGGGAGTAAAGGACAGGCTATCATCGCGACCGCAGATGGACGCGTTGTGTATGCCGGTAACGCCCTGCGCGGTTACGGTAATCTTATTATCATCAAACATAACGATGATTACCTGAGTGCCTACGCCCATAACGACACAATGCTGGTCCGGGAACAACAAGAAGTTAAGGCGGGGCAAAAAATCGCTACCATGGGTAGCACCGGAACCAGTTCTACACGCTTGCATTTTGAAATTCGTTACAAGGGGAAATCCGTAAACCCGCTGCAGTACTTGCCGCAGCGATAATTTGACGGGGCATGCCAGCCAGGGTGTCTCGTTCAGGGATCACGGGTAGGAGCCACCTTATGAGTCAGAATACGCTGAAAGTTCATGATTTAAATGAAGATGCGGAATTTGATGAGAACGGAGTAGAGGCTTTTGACGAAAAAGCCTTAGTAGAAGAGGAACCCAGTGATAACGATTTGGCTGAAGAAGAGCTGTTATCGCAGGGTGCCACACAGCGTGTACTGGACGCGACTCAGCTTTACCTTGGGGAGATTGGTTACTCCCCACTGCTAACGGCCGAAGAAGAAGTCTATTTCGCACGTCGTGCTTTGCGTGGTGATGTTGCCTCGCGTCGTCGCATGATTGAAAGTAACCTGCGACTGGTCGTGAAAATTGCCCGCCGTTACGGCAATCGTGGTCTGGCTCTGCTGGATCTGATTGAAGAGGGCAACTTAGGTCTCATCCGCGCAGTTGAGAAATTTGACCCGGAACGCGGGTTCCGTTTCTCAACCTACGCGACCTGGTGGATTCGTCAGACCATCGAACGGGCTATTATGAACCAGACCCGTACGATCCGCCTGCCGATACACATCGTCAAAGAGTTGAACGTTTATCTGCGCACCGCGCGCGAGTTGTCCCATAAACTGGACCACGAGCCAAGCGCAGAAGAAATTGCCGAGCAACTCGATAAACCGGTTGATGACGTAAGCCGTATGCTGCGTCTCAACGAGCGCATTACCTCTGTTGACACCCCGCTGGGTGGCGACTCCGAAAAAGCGCTGCTGGACATCCTGGCCGATGAAAAAGATAACGGTCCGGAAGACACCACGCAGGACGATGACATGAAACAGAGCATCGTCAAATGGCTGTTCGAACTGAACGCCAAACAGCGTGAAGTGCTGGCACGTCGTTTCGGTTTACTGGGGTATGAAGCTGCGACACTGGAAGACGTCGGCCGCGAAATTGGCCTGACCCGTGAACGTGTTCGTCAGATTCAGGTTGAAGGTCTGCGCCGCCTGCGTGAAATCCTGCAGGGGCAAGGTCTGAATATCGAAGCGCTGTTCCGCGAATAAGCAACCTTTCGTCAAAAAAGGCCCGTCGTGAGACGGGCCTTTTTCTTTTGTGTTACGGCTGTGCCGCCGTTTCGTGCAGCAGACGCCACGTTATTTTGTCGCCTTCCTGACTGAGCACCGCGGTCGACCAGCGCACGTTGACGGGCAGGTCTGGCCGGGTTTGCGTCTCCCGGTAGTGGAGCACCGCGCCACGATCCCAACGCTGGATCGTGGATAATTCGTCAATGACGATCTTCAGTCCGGGACGGCTTCCACGCTGTTTTTCCAGAAAACTGGCCAGGCCGTTATAGTCGATCTGCACACCACCCGGCGGGATCATCAGAAAATCTGGGCTGAAGCGGGCGAGCAGGGCGTCGGGATCGCCTTCACCTTTGCCTAACCAGTCTTCAAGCGCAATGTGGAGGTCGATAATGTCGTGTTCGAAAGGCGTCATGAATTCTCCTGTCGCAGCTGATTTAGCACCTGCGTATTGTTAAGACGAAAAACGTACGGTACAGGCAGCAAGGTCATGCCTGCAGCAAAAATAAACATCCCGTGCCAGGCGGCGAGTGGTGGCAGCCAGGCCTGCGCCAGGTTCAGCACCTGCGCAAGCAGCAGGGCACCGGCAAAAAAACTCAGCTGACGATTGAGATTCCACAGCGCGCTGGCATCCGGCATCTCGTCCCGGCGCGTTGCCAGAAACGCGCTGCTCTGAGCTGTACTGCTGCACAGGCTTCCTCCCGCGCCCATCAGGGTAAACGCGACGGCAGGCAACAGCATTGACGAGCTGACGTCAATCAAAAGCAGAATACCCGCCGCCTGCAAAAGGCAGCCGATGACTATCAGCGGTCGGGGGCCGATACGGTTAAAATAACGTCCCGTCGTCGTGATGGCGATAAACGATGCTACAGACCACGGCAGCATGAGCATTCCCGTTGCGGCTGGGCTCATGTTCGCCTCGTGCTGAAGATAAAACATGCCCGTGACGTTCACCCCAATAAATATGCCGGGGACGCAAAAATAGACAAGCATTGAAAAACGCAAAAGCGGGTCCGCGAGCAAGGGCAGGTTTAGCAATCTGGCCGCGTTCATCGTGGGTTTTCCATGTTTAAGCCACAGACAGGCCAGAACAAAGGTCACGATAGCCACCGGGAGCGTGGCGAAAAAGATCCATCGCCAGCCCAGCGTCTGCACCAGCACGCCGCCGATAGCCGGGGAGCAGGCCGGGGCAAGCAACGCAACCAGCATCACTACCGAGGAGAGTCGGGCCCGCTCGTGAGGCCTGAACTGTTGCCAGGTCAGCGCCTGTCCGACGGGGATCAGTAAGCCCCCTCCCACGCCCTGAAGCACTCGCCAGGCAATCAGAGTTTCCAGCGTTGCAGACAGGCCCGCTGCAGCTGAGGCTGCGCTGAACAGAAAAAGCGAAAGCAGGATGACGCGCTTTGGCCCGATGCGGCGAGTGAGCACGCTGCTGAACGGGATCGCCAGCGTCAGACCGGCAATATACCCGTTACTGACCCAGGCAAGCGCTGATGGCGTGGCAGTAAAGGCGTGAGCCATTGCCGGAAAGGCGACGCTGGCAATAAACATGTTGATCAAATCAAGAAAAAAGCCCAGCAGATAGACAACGGCAACTTTGCTGCGATACGTCATGGTGGATCCTCCGGTGAGGTGGCGTATCGTATCGGCTCGGGAATCACGGATAAACCTGACAAAGCGCGATATACTGTCAAAAATATTTTGACAGTATAGGGCGTGACGATGATTAACCTACAGCGGACGCAGATGTTTGTCGCAGTGGCCGACACCGGCAGTTTTACGGCGGCCGCAGAGGCGATGGGGCTGACAAAAGCGGTGGTTAGCTTCAATATCCGCCAGCTTGAAGATGAGCTGGGCGTTACGCTGCTGCTGCGCTCCACCCGCCGCTTGACGCTAACCGAGGCGGGCGCGCTTTTTCATCAGCGCAGCGTGGCGCTTCTGAAGGAAGCCGAACGGCTGCAGGATGATGTCCGCGCGAATCATGCGGGACTTACCGGTGAACTGCGGATCACGACCACGCCTGAATATGGCTCCCGGGTCGTGGTGCCGCTGCTGGCCAGGTTTAGCCAGCAGCACCCCGATCTTCGCGTCCGACACGTTTCGTCGTCACTGCATGCTGACCTTATCTCGGAGCGCTTTGACGTGGCCATCCGGCTGGGGACGCTTGCCGATTCGCGCAACCACGCCGCACTGATTTCTCACTTTTCTATTCTCCCCGTCGCGACGCCCGAGTGGCTTGTGAGAAACCCGATCGAATCTCTTGCGCAGCTGGCGCAAGCCGACTGGATTATTCATGAGCGCCTGGCCTCACCGCTGCGCTGGCAGGTGAAAAATGCCAGCGGCGCGCCTGAAACGCTCGAGATAAAAAAAGCGCCACGTTTGTTTGCCGACAGCGCTCAGGCCCTTATGGCTTTTGCGCTCGCAGGCGGTGGGGTGGCGTTACTGCCGGAATGGCTGGTGCGCGATTCACTTGATACGGGAGAACTGGTCCAGGTGTTACCGGAATATACCTTTGCGCGGCAGGGCATCTATGCGGTCTATCCTGATGCCCGGCATGTGCCAGCGAAAGTTCGCACCTTTATCGATTTTATGCGCACCAGCGTGAATTAATCGTGCATCATCTTTTTGATGAGAGCCGAGAACTGCTCCCGCTCGGCCTTGTTAAGACGGCCTAAAAAGGCCTCATCAACCTCATTGCCTACCGGCTTACACTCTGCAAGCAGGGCCTCACCTTCTGGCGTGAGGAAGACAAAGCGACGGCGCTTATCTGCAGGGTCGTGCTCGCGTTTGACCAGCCCGCGCGCCTCCATGCGGCTGAGCATTTCCGCCAGGGTCGCTTTGGTGCTGACCGCGACCTCAGTCAATGCCACCTGTTCGATGCCCGGATGCTCGGCAATAGAGCGCATCACCGCATACTGCGGTTTGGTCAGCTCCGGCAATGCATGTTGCCACCGTGCAGTATGCTGTTGAAAAAGCTGACGTAACAGGTGGAACGCCTCTTGTCTTAGTTCCATGAACACTCCGACAGAAAAAATCACCCCCTATGATAGCTGCTAAAGCCCGGGATGATAATGCGGCATTTTTTAGCATTTAGTGTGATCGTATGCGAACGATATTGTCAGAAAAAGAATTCGGGAGTAATTTACCTATAATGTTCGTATACGAACAAAATGATTGAGGTGATGAATGAGATTGATCGTGGGAATGACGGGGGCAACGGGTGCTCCGCTTGGCGTGGCGCTGCTGCAGGCGCTACGGGAAATGCCGGAGGTGGAGACCCATCTGGTGATGTCGAAGTGGGCAAAAACCACCATTGAGCTGGAAACGCCTTACGCCGCCCAGGACGTTGCTGCGCTGGCTGACGTAGTCCATAGCCCGGCTGACCAGGCCGCCACCATCTCCTCCGGTTCGTTTCGTACCGACGGCATGGTCGTCATTCCCTGCAGCATGAAAACGCTCGCCGGGATCCGCGCGGGCTATGCCGAAGGGCTGGTGGGCCGTGCGGCGGATGTGGTGCTGAAAGAGGGGCGTAAGCTGGTGCTGGTGCCCCGTGAAACGCCGCTCAGCACCATTCATCTGGAGAATATGCTTGCGCTCTCCCGCATGGGCGTGGCGATGGTGCCGCCTATGCCTGCGTATTACAACCATCCGCAAACCGCCGATGACATCACCCAGCATATTGTGACCCGCGTGCTTGACCAGTTTGGCCTGGAGCATAAAAAGGCGCGCCGCTGGAACGGGTTGCGGGAGGCGAAACATTTTTCACAGGAGAATAAAGATGGCATTTGATGATTTGAGAAGCTTCCTGCAGGCGCTCGATGAGCAAGGGCAACTGCTGAAAATTGAGGAAGAGGTAAACGCCGAACCCGATCTGGCGGCGGCGGCCAACGCGACCGGCCGCATCGGTGACGGCGCCCCCGCGCTGTGGTTCGACAATATTCGCGGGTTTACCGATGCCCGCGTGGTGATGAACACCATCGGCTCCTGGCAGAACCATGCCATTTCGATGGGGCTGCCGGCGAACACGCCGGTGAAAAAGCAGATCGACGAGTTTATCCGTCGCTGGGATAAATTTCCTATTGCGCCAGAGCGCCGCCCCAACCCGGCCTGGGCGCAGAATACGGTGGACGGTGAAGACATTAACCTGTTCGATATTCTACCTCTGTTCCGTCTGAACGACGGCGACGGGGGTTTTTATCTCGATAAAGCGTGCGTCGTCTCGCGCGATCCGCTTGACCCGGATAACTTCGGCAAGCAGAACGTTGGCATCTACCGCATGGAAGTGAAGGGCAAGCGCAAGCTCGGCCTGCAGCCGGTACCGATGCACGATATTGCTCTGCATCTGCACAAAGCCGAAGAGCGTGGCGAAGACCTGCCGATTGCCATTACCCTCGGCAACGATCCGATCATTACGCTGATGGGCGCGACGCCGCTGAAATACGATCAGTCAGAGTATGAAATGGCCGGCGCGCTGCGTGAAAGCCCATATCCGATTGCCACCGCGCCGCTGACCGGCTTCGATGTGCCGTGGGGTTCTGAAGTGATCCTGGAAGGGGTGATTGAAGGCCGTAAACGCGAAATTGAAGGGCCGTTCGGCGAGTTTACTGGGCACTACTCCGGTGGTCGTAACATGACGGTTGTGCGTATCGACAAAGTTTCTTACCGCACCAAACCGATTTTCGAATCCCTTTACCTCGGCATGCCGTGGACCGAGATTGATTATCTGATGGGGCCAGCCACCTGCGTGCCGCTCTACCAGCAGCTGAAAGCGGAATTCCCGGAAGTGCAGGCGGTGAACGCGATGTACACCCACGGTCTGCTGGCGATTATCTCCACCAAAAAACGCTACGGCGGGTTTGCCCGCGCGGTCGGCTTGCGCGCCATGACCACGCCGCACGGCCTGGGCTACGTGAAGATGGTGATCATGGTGGATGAGGATGTCGACCCGTTCAACCTCCCGCAGGTGATGTGGGCGCTGTCATCGAAGGTCAACCCGGCAGGCGATCTGGTGCAGCTGCCGAACATGTCGGTGCTGGAACTCGATCCTGGATCCAGTCCGGCGGGCATTACCGACAAACTGATTATCGATGCGACCACGCCTGTCGCACCGGACACCCGTGGCCACTATAGCCAGCCGGTACAGGATCTGCCTGAAACCAAAGCCTGGGCTGAAAAACTGACCGCGATGCTGGCTTCACGTCAATAAGGAGGAAAAGATGATTTGTCCACGTTGTGCCGATGAGCATATTGAAGTGATGGCGACGTCGCCGGTGAAAGGGGTCTGGACCGTTTACCAGTGCCAGCATTGTCTGTATACCTGGCGAGATACCGAACCGTTGCGTCGTACCAGCCGCGAGCATTACCCTGAAGCGTTCCGCATGACGCAGAAGGATATTGACGAGGCGCCGCAGGTGCCAACGATCCCGCCGCTGCTGTAAAGACAGCCCGGTGGCGCTGCGCCACCGGGCAAAGACCGCAGAAAACTAAACCAGACTCTTCAGGCGATAAATCCACTCCAGCGCCTGACGCGGCGTCAGTGAATCCGGATCGAGGTTTTCCAGCGCTTCCACAGCAGGCGATGTCTCTTCCGCTGGCACCAGCAGCGACATCTGCGTACCATCAATCTGCGTCGCCGCCGCATTCGGTGACAGGCTTTCCAGTTCACGCAGTTTCTGACGCGCGCGCTTTATCACCTCTTTCGGTACGCCAGCCAGCGCCGCAACGGCCAGACCATAGCTTTTGCTTGCCGCGCCATCCTGCACCGTGTGCATAAAGGCGATGGTGTCGCCGTGCTCCAGCGCATCAAGGTGGACGTTAGCCACGCCTTCCATTTTCTCCGGCAACTGCGTCAGTTCGAAGTAGTGGGTGGCGAAGAGCGTCATGGCCTTGATTTTATTCGCGAGGCTTTCCGCACAGGCCCAGGCCAGCGACAGACCATCGTAGGTTGACGTTCCGCGTCCGACTTCGTCCATCAGCACCAGGCTATGCTCCGTCGCGTTATGCAGAATGTTTGCCGTTTCAGTCATTTCGACCATGAAGGTTGAGCGACCGCTCGCCAGATCGTCCGCAGCTCCAACACGGGTGAAGATACGGTCGATGGGGCCAATCTCCACGTTTTGCGCTGGAACGTAGCTGCCGATATAGGCAAGCAGGGCAATCAGCGCCGTCTGACGCATATAGGTACTCTTACCGCCCATGTTCGGACCGGTAATGATCAGCATTCTTCGCTGCGGCGACAGGCTCAGCGGGTTGGCGATGAACGGTTCGTTCAGCACCCGCTCGACCACCGGGTGACGGCCTTCAGTGATACGAATGCCTGGCTTATCGGTAAAGGTCGGGCAGGTGTAGTTCAGCGTTTCCGCACGCTCTGCGAGGTTCACCAGCACGTCCAGTTCCGCCAGCGCGCTGGCGCTCAGCTGCAGGTCGGCCAGGTGCGGCATCAGCATATCAAACAGCTCTTCATACAGCTGTTTTTCCAGCGCCAGGGCTTTCCCTTTCGAGGTGAGGACTTTGTCTTCGTACTCTTTCAGCTCGGGAATGATATAGCGTTCAGCGTTTTTCAACGTCTGGCGGCGCACGTAGTGAATCGGCGCCAGGTGGCTCTGCCCGCGGCTGATTTGAATGTAATAACCGTGAACCGCGTTATAACCCACCTTCAGAGTGTCGAGCCCAAGACGCTCGCGCTCGCGGATCTCCAGCTTATCGAGGTAGTCCGTCGCGCCGTCGGCCAGCGCGCGCCATTCGTCCAGCTCCTCGTTGTAGCCCGGAGCAATCACGCCGCCATCACGCACGAGAACCGGAGGCGCATCAATAATGGCGCGTTCAAGCAGCTCGCGGAGTTCGGTAAATTCACCCATGGTTTCGCGGAGTTTCTGTACCGGCGCGCTGTCAACGTCGCTCAGCTGCGCACGAAGTTCCGGCAGCTGCTGGAAAGCATGACGCATCCGTGCGAGATCGCGCGGTCGTGCCGTGCGCAGCGCCAGACGGGCCAGGATACGTTCCAGATCCCCCACCTGGCGCAGGACAGGCTGCAGCTCGGTATAGCGATCCTGCAGCGCGGCAATCGTCTGCTGACGACAAACCAGCGTAGCGGTATCGCGAATCGGCATATGCAGCCAGCGTTTCAGCATACGGCTGCCCATTGGCGTTACCGTATTGTCGAGGACCGACGCCAGCGTATTTTCTACGCCGCCCGCGAGGTTCTGCGTGATCTCCAGGTTACGGCGAGTGGCGGCATCCATGATGATGCTGTCCTGCTGGCGCTCCATGGTGATAGAGCGGATATGCGGCAGGGCGGTGCGCTGGGTATCTTTTACGTACTGCAGGAGGCAACCTGCCGCACACAGCCCGCGCGGGGCATTTTCAACGCCAAAGCCAATCAGATCGCGGGTGCCAAACTGCAGATTCAGCTGCTGGCGCGCGGTATCAATTTCGAATTCCCACAGCGGACGGCGGCGCAACCCGCGACGACCTTCAATCAGCGCCATCTCGGCGAAATCTTCGGCGTAGAGCAATTCTGCCGGGTTGGTGCGCTGCAGTTCGGCAGCCATCGTTTCACGATCGGCCGGTTCACTCAGACGAAAACGCCCGGAGCTGATGTCCAGCGTCGCGTAGCCAAACCCTTTGCCGTCCTGCCACAGCGCGGCCAGCAGGTTGTCCTGGCGCTCCTGAAGCAGGGCTTCATCACTGATGGTGCCAGGCGTGACGATGCGCACGACCTTGCGTTCCACCGGGCCTTTTGAGGTCGCGGGGTCGCCGATCTGTTCGCAGATGGCGACAGACTCACCCTGATTCACCAGTTTCGCCAGGTAATTTTCTACCGCGTGGTGCGGAATACCTGCCATCGGGATGGGTTCACCTGCCGATGCACCACGTTTGGTCAGCGAGATGTCGAGCAGCTGCGATGCACGCTTAGCATCGTCATAAAACAGCTCGTAAAAATCGCCCATACGGTAAAACAGCAGGATTTCCGGATGCTGTGCCTTCAGCTTCAGATACTGCTGCATCATCGGCGTATGTGCGTCGAAATTGTCGAGTGTGCTCATGGAGTTATGATGTCCATTTCTTTGAAAATAAACCGTTTTGAGCGGCTCAGAGGCCGTTTGTTCCTTCTATTGTCGCATGAAAAAAAGGTACGGCGCAGAAAAATGTCGTCGCTTTACGAGGCATCTTCCGACATTAACTCAATGACTATTTTTCCATGCTCCACGCCCACCCTGACTCGGGAATGGGTCGTAAATCCCGCCTTTTCAAGCCAGTCACCTTTTAAGCTCAGCGCCGCATGCACGCTGTAGCGCTTCGGTATCTTGGTATTGCGGTCTTCATGGCGCTTTCTGAAATATCCCACTGTTAAATGGCGATAGGGTTTGTTGATAGCGAGTTCTTGCATAGGGTCTCCCGACAACACGGATAAAAGTCATCACTAATGACTGTATAAAATACCAGTAATTGTCGGACGGTGCAGGGATAAAACTGGAATCAGGCTTCAGAAAGCCGCATGCAACAACTGAAATCCTGCATTGAAAGGTGTATTATTTTTACACTTTATTGTTTGGTAAGTCGCTATGTCCGGTAAACGAATTTCTCGCGAAAAAGAGACCATCGCGAAAATGATCGCGCTGTATCAGAAGCAGTGTCCTCAGGCCTCTGTGGAAGACGGGCACTATCAGGCGCTGAATGCCTATGCCGATAAGCGCCTGGATAAGTGCGTTTTTGGTGAAGAAAAGCCTGCCTGTAAGCAGTGTCCGGTCCACTGCTATCAGCCTGCAAAACGCGAAGAGATGAAGCAGATTATGCGCTGGGCAGGCCCGCGTATGTTATGGCGTCACCCCATTCTGACCGTCCGCCATCTAATTGATGACCGTCGTCCCGTGCCGGAGCTGCCGGAAAAGTATCGTCCGAAAAAGTGACCGGTTCAGCTTCTCAGCGGGCGGCAAATCACGTTCAGGGCCAGCGCGCTGCAGAGTGGGAAAAGGGCCAGCAGCAGCCAGGGATACATTGCCTGCGTTGAGGGCACCAGCGCGCGATCCAGCAGACTGCCAAACAACAAGTTTCCTGCCAGTACCGCAATGCCGCCAGCGGTGGCGAGTGCGCCATAGTGCGCCCCCAGCGTGGACTCCTCGGCAAACCTCGGGATCAGATCCTTTGCCGAGGGTACCAGCAGCATCTGCCCCAGCGTCAGCAGCGTCACGAAACAGACCGACGGCAGCAGGCGCAGCCAGCCCTCTGGCGGTGCCGTCGACGCAAATATTGCCACGCTTGCAAAGGCGGCGGAGAGCAGCAAAAAGCCCACCGGCAGGATCCTCACCGCGCCCACGCGCCGGGCGAAACGCGC
Source organism: Enterobacter sp. (assembly GCF_977039595.1). NCBI lineage: Bacteria > Pseudomonadati > Pseudomonadota > Gammaproteobacteria > Enterobacterales > Enterobacteriaceae > Enterobacter > Enterobacter sp. Next base: position 45,477 of record NZ_CDRQYH010000020.1, on the reverse strand, counting down.
CAGCGGCAGCTGTAAGGTGATGATCAGAACGGAGGCCAGCATAAAGAGTGGGCCGAGATCTTTCTCGTTACCGCCAGAGCGCTGGATCTCTACCGGCAGCGCCAGATAGAGCTGGTTATAGCTTAAAAGCCACGAGCTGTAGGCAATAATAAAGGCGACAAAGCGGGGCTGGCGGAACGTCGTCCACCAGGAAACGAGCTTTAGCGTCTGCGCGGCGTGGCGTGACGCGGGCAGGCAAAAGTAGAGAACCACCAGCGCAACGAGAAAGACCCCCGCCCCCGCTAGCGCCACCTGACGAAAACCCAGGCCGGTTAGCAGGGCGCCGGCGACCGGGCCCAGTACGGCACCGAGTTCCCCGCAAACCGCAAAGAGCGCGAACCACTCCGCCCGGCTTCGTTTACCTTTCGCCTCGCTGTGCGTGCCCGCTTTCGCCAGCAATGCCTCAATAGACGGAGAAAACAGCGCGCCGCCCACGCCTGTCAGACACGCGCCCAGAATAATCGGCCACAGCGATTCCCCGAAGGCCAGCAGCAGATAACCTGAAACACGGACAATACAGCCGCTCAGGATAACGATTTTCGCGCCAAACCGGTCCGAGAGGGCACCACCGACGATAAACATCCCCTGTTGCGAGAACGTGCGCAGGCCGAGGATCAGCCCGATCAGCCCGCCGGAGAGCAGCATGTCGTCGCGCAGGAATATTGCCAGGAAGGGAACAACGGCGTAAAAGCCAATGTTAAAAACAAACTGGCTACCCAGTAAGACGGGCGGCCAGAGCGTGGTGGCAGGGCGAAGGGGCATCGTTGCTCACTCGTCCCTAAACGATAAAGTGAATGTGCTTTTTGCCATGGAACGGTGAGATCTCGATTTTGGTTTTGACCCGGAAGACGTCCCAGAGCAATGACTCGGATAAGATATCCTGCGGTGTCCCCGTCGCCACAATTTGCCCTTTCTGCATGACTATCAGCGAGTCGCAGAACATCGAGGCGTGGTTGAGATCGTGTATAGCGACAATGCTGGTGACCGGTAATTCGCTGATCAACTGCATCAGCTGCATCTGATGATGAATGTCCAGGTGGTTGGTCGGTTCATCCAGCAGGATTTCCGTCGGGGTCTGGGCCAGCGCGCGGGCAATGTGGACGCGCTGGCGCTCGCCGCCGGAGAGGCTCAGCCAGCCCTGGTCGCTTTTATCCAGCATATCCACGCGCTGCAGAGCGGCGGTGACGGTTTCGTCATCGTGCGTGCTCCAGTTGGAAAAGGCGGAGTGGTGCGGAATCCGCCCGAGTTTGACCACGTCGCGCACGCGCATGTTGGCGTCAGTCATGCCGTGCTGCTCCACGAAGGCGACCCGGCGGGCCAGCTGCTTTTTGGCAATACGAGAGATGTCCTGGCCGTCCAGCGTCACACAGCCCGCATCCGGGCGACGCAGCCCCGCGAGGATACGTAAAAGAGACGATTTGCCGCAGCCGTTAGGGCCAAGCAGTCCTACCGTTTCGCCCCGTGAAACCTTCAGCGAGACGTCATTAACGATGACTTTTTTGCCGACCTTCCAGGTAATATTTTCAGCGCTGATGCTCATCACTTATTCCTTGAGCGGTAGATAATCACGGCAAAGAAGGGGACGCCAACCAGCGCGGTGACCACGCCGACGGGCAGGCTTTGCGGCGCAATCAGCATGCGTGAGGCAATGTCTGCCAGCACCATCAGGATCGCGCCTGCCAGCGCGCTGGCAATCAGCAGCGTGCGGTGCAGCGGCCCGAACAGGAAGCGCATGACGTGCGGCACCACCAGCCCGACAAAGCCGATTGACCCCGCCATGCTGACGATGGTCGCGGTGATAAGTGCGGTAGTGGTAAAGAGCGCCAGGCGCACCCAGGGAACAGCAATGCCAAGCGACGCCGCGGCGTCGTCACCGAACGTAAAGGCATCCAGCGCACGGGAGTAGTAGAGGCAAATGGCTAATCCAATCAGCACCACGACAAGTGCCAGCTGGAACTCGGGCCAGCGTACGCCGCTGAAGCTGCCCAGCAGCCAGAACATCACGTCGCGCGCCTGCTGGGCGCTGGCGGAGGTGCTGATGGTATAGGCGGTAATGGCGTTGAAAAGCTGCGAGGCGGCAACGCCTGCCAGAATAGTACGTTCATTCCCGCCGCGCGCGCCGTTCGTCAGAAACGCGACAAACGCAAACGCGGCGAACGCCCCGGCAAAGGCCCCGGCAGAGAGCGACACCGCACCGGTACCGATCCCCAATACGACAACAGAAACCGCCCCGGTCGACGCGCCCGCGGACACGCCGAGCACGTAGGGTTCCGCCAGCGCGTTCTTCAGCAGGCTCTGCAATACGGCCCCGCAGATGGCCAGCCCCGCGCCGCAGCAGGCCGCAACCAGCGCGCGGCTCAGGCGAAAGTCCCAGATGACGCTCTCATAGATACGAGTGAGCGGAATATCGGTGAGCCCCATTTTATTGCTGATAGCGTAAAATACGTTATCCAGCGGGATGGACAGTTCGCCGACGCTGACGCTCAGCGCGATAACCAGAAATAGCAGGACAAAGGCGAGCAAACACGAGGTCGTCAGAACCAGGCTTTGCCTGGCCTGAAGAACGGCGGTGGTCATCAGTTCAGCCCCAGCTTTCTGAGCTGTTCGCCGACCTGCTCAGCCCCGTAAATCGTGCGAATCGTCGGGTTCATGGCCTGACCGTCCATCACCACGATATGACCTTTTTTCACCGCGTCCAGCTGGCTGACGGCCGGATCGCTTTTCAGGAATTTGATTTTCTCTTCCGCGTTATCCAGCGCCCAGCGGTTGCGGTCCAGGCTGGACACCACAAGGACATCCGGATTGGCGGCAATAATGCTCTCCCAGCCCACGGTTGGCCATTCGGTCTCGGACGTAATGGCGTTATGACCGCCCATCAGGCTGGCGATAAACCCGGAGGGGCTATTTTTACCACCTACATAGGCGTCAGCGGAAGGGGATGAACTGGAGAACCAGAAGACAAACGAGAGGTCTTTTTTGTTCTTGCCGAATTCCTTACGCAAGTCGGCCTCGCGTTTTTTGAAATCGGCAATCACGGCCTGACCGCGGTCTTCAACGTTAAAGATTTTGGCGAAGTCCTCAATCTCCTGATAGAGATACGTCATATCCCACAGCTTCTGGCGGCTGCCGTACATATCGCCGGTGGCTTTTTTGGTCGCGCACATGCCCGGCGACACGTAGCTGTTCACGCCCAGGGTCATCAGATCGTCGCGTTTTGCGACCTTGCTTTCCGGCCCCAGCAGCAGTGGCGTCTGGGCGGGGACAAAGTCGGGATTTTGCGCAAGCACGGATTCAAGGGTAGGGATTTCGACCGTCAGGGTTTTGATTTTTGCGTTCTGTTCAGCGAGCTGCGGCAACACTTTCGTCGGCCAGAAGGCGCTGGCCTTCACCTTATCTTCCAGCCCCAGCAGGAGCAGAATTTCGACGGTATTCTGACCCAGAGCCACGACGCGTTCCGGCGCTTTGGTGAATGTCTCTTTGTAGCCACAATTTTCAATCGTCAGAGGATATGTGGTTGCCAGAGCAGAACTGACCGACGCAAGCGCCAGGCCTAACGCGCAGATGACCTTCTTCATGAAACGCTACCCTTCATTAAAATTATTTTTGATGCAAATGAAACTCATTATTAAGGCGGAATTTTATACAGAGGAAACGATTTTGTGTCAATGAGGGACAATCGCGCAGGGTAACAAAAGGCGGTGTCAGAAAAACACCGCCGGAATAAGGCCTTAAATGAGGCTCTCTTTATCAATACCGAGACGCTTCATGCGCGACAGCAGGGTGGTGCGTTTTAACCCCAGGCGCTGGGCGGCACCTTTCGGCCCGGCGACCACGCCGTTGGTCTCTTTCAGCACGCGCATAATGAGCTGATATTCATCTTCTCCCTCTTTCGCCGTCTCGGCGGCGGGCGCGATCGCGTCAGGCAGCGTCACTTCAGGCAGGGAGAGTTGCAGCACGTTACCGCGCGTCAGCAGCACCGCGCGTTCAATGACGTTTTCCAGCTCGCGCACGTTGCCGGGCCATTCCATCGATGAAAGGGTACGCAACGTCTCGGCAGGAATGCTGTCGATGTTTCGCCCCATCCGACGCGCGATCTTCGCGGTAAAGGCTTTGACCAGCAGGGGGATATCTTCCGGGCGCTCGCGCAGCGGCGGCAGGAAGATCGGGAAGACGTTCAGGCGATAGTAGAGATCGCTGCGAAACTCGCGGTCGGCGACCATTTTTTTCAGGTCGCGGTTAGTCGCGGCAATCAGCCGCACGTCGGTCTGGATAAGCTTGTTGCTGCCAAGACGCTCAAACTCCTGCTCCTGCAGGACGCGCAGCAGTTTCGGCTGTAGCTCCAGCGGCATATCGCCCACTTCGTCAAGGAACAGCGAGCTTTTGTCTGCCAGCTCAAAACGGCCCAGCCGCTGGCTGCTGGCCCCGGTGAAGGCACCCCGTTCGTGGCCGAACAGATCGCTTTCCAGCAGCCCTGCGGGCATCGCGGCGCAGTTCATCTTCACCATCCGACGGCTGTTGCGGTTGCTCAGGTTGTGGATGGCGCGGGCAATCAGCTCTTTACCCGTACCGGTTTCGCCCAGGATCAGCACCGTGCTGTCGCTCTGCGCCACCATCTCAACCTGCTTGAGCACGCTGTACATGGCGTCGCTGCGCCCGATGATTTCACCAAACTCGCTGTCCACGTTGTTGAGCTGTTCGGTCAGGGCCAGGTTTTCATCCACCAGCCGCTCTTTCAGACGGTGGATCTCCTGATAGGCAAGCGCGTTATCGAGCGCGATGGAGATACGCTCGGCGATCTGACGCAGCAGCTTCAGGTTGGCGGTGGTGAACACGCCTTCCTCGCACTGTGCCAGCTTCAGCACGCCCAGCATGGTGTTGCCGGACATCAGGGGCAGCAGGCACAGGGTCTGGATTTTGTTGCCCCAGGTGTTGAACAGCATCCGCTCGTACGGCGCGACCGGATCCTGCTCGTTGAGGTTGATCAGGAGGATCTCTTTGCTTTTGAAGACCCGTTCAGAAAGAGTGCCCGCTTCATCCACCTCGCTCTGCTCGTGCGCCGGGTTGGCTTCATCGAGATAATGCGTGGAGTATATGTTCAGCTTGCCCTTGCGATGCCCGCGAAGCGCAATGCTTATGGCGTCGATTTTGAAATAGTGGTGGATCTCTTTCGAGACTTCGCTGACCAGCTCATCCATGTCCAGGCGGGAGAGTACGGCGTTGGTGATGGCGACCAGAATGCGGAAGTTGTCGCGTTCGCGGCTGAGCAGGTCGTAATCCACGTTATTCGTCACTCGGCTTTGGATCTGCTCCGCGACGACGGCCACTATCTGGGTAAAGGTGTGCAGGCGCTCGTATTCCGCCTCGCTCCAGGGCTGGTCGGTCGTGCGGATAAACTCGCATCCGCCAAAAATCTGGCCCTCTGCAGCCAGCGGCAGCATGCAGTAATGCCCGAACGGCTGATAGAGGTTGCTCTCCGCGAGCCGCGGCCACGCCTGTTGAAATTCCTCAAAGTTGCAGTGCAGCACTTCAGGTCTGGAGAGAATGCGGCGCACCGGGCCATGCGCGAGGTACGTTTCGTCCTCGTATTCAAACGTTTTGCCATTATCACGCGTTGAGAAGTAGCTCGCGCGCTGCGTTCCGCTATGCCAGAGCACAATCGCGGCGCTGTCCGCCAGCGCCGATTGCCTGACCAGCCGCGTCAGGGCATCGCTCAGCGCGCCGAGATCGGGTTGCTGTAAAAGTGTGCGCGTAATGTCAAACAGACCCTGCTGTCCAAGATCGCTCATCGGTGTATACGGCATAGTGCTTTCCAGTAGAAACGAGCAAAAAAATCCATGCTGGCCGCTTGTGGCGCGGCCTAGCAAATACGGGGTAAGGGTTCAGCGTGCGGCAGATCCAGCGTGCGCTTCACGCCATAAAGTCCGGTCAGGCGCACCCCTTTGCGCTCAACCACTTCACCAATCATCGCCGCCTCTTTTCCTGACGGATGAGCCTGCAGCTGTTCAAGAACAGCTTGTGCCGCGGCCCGTTCAACGCCAATCACCAGCTTGCCTTCGTTTGCAAAGTTGAGCGGGTCCAGACCCAGCAGTTCGCAAAGCCCGCGAACGGCGGGCTTAACGGGCAGGCTGCGCTCGGTGAGTTCAATCCCGTACCCGCAGCTTGCCGCAAACTCGTGAACCACGGCGTTGACACCGCCTCGCGTGGCATCCCGCAGGGCCTTCACGCCGGGAATACCGCGCAGCGTCTGAATCAGCGGGGTGAGTACCGCGCAGTCGCTGCGCAGTTCGCCGTCCAGCCCCAGGCCTTCGCGCAGGTTCAGGATGGTCGCCCCGTGGCAGCCCAGCGTGCCGGTCACGATCAGCACGTCGCCCACGCTGAGGCGCTGCGCGCCCCAGTGAATATCGGGGGGGATCGCGCCCATTCCGGCGGTGTTGATAAACAGCTTGTCGGCCGCGCCGCGCTGCACCACTTTGGTGTCGCCGGTGACGATAGCTATTCCCGCCTCGCGCGCGGTCTGCGCCATGCTGTTGACCACGGCCGCGAGCGTCTCCATCGGTAATCCCTCTTCAAGGATAAACCCGCAGGAGAGGTAGCGCGGAACGGCGCCGCTGACGGCGACGTCGTTCGCCGTGCCGCAGACGGCGAGCTTGCCGATATCGCCGCCCGGGAAGAACAGCGGGTCAATGACGTAGCTGTCGGTGGAGAAGGCCAGCCGGTCGCCCTGGGCGGTGAGGGTGGCGAGGTCAATGCGCGCCTGGTCTTCCTGTTCGGCGAGCCAGGGGTTGTTAAAGGCCTCCATAAACAGCCGGTTAATCAGCTGCTGCATCGCCTGTCCGCCGCTGCCGTGCGCCATTTCAACCGTATTCATGCTTCGCTCTCCTGGTTGCGATACTGATACCACGCGGCACACGCCCCTTCGGAGGAGACCATCAGCGCGCCAAAGGCCGTTTGCGGGTTACAGGTATTGCCAAATAACGGGCACTGATGCGGTTTGCATTTGCCGGTGAGCACCTCGCCGCAGCGGGCACGGGGATCGTCGCAAACCTGCTGCGGCTGCGGGCGGAAATGCGCTTCGGCGTCGAACGCGCGATAGGCTGGCGTCAGGCGCACGCCGGATTCGGCAATCAGCCCCAGACCACGCCACTCGCTGTCGCCCTCAACGCTAAATACGTCGGCTATCGCCTGCTGCGCCCGTTCATTTCCCGCATCCGGCACCACGCGGCGGTACTGGTTTTCGACCGCGCTCAGGGCCGCTATTTTCTGCTCAACCAGCATGATGACACCTTGCAGTAGATCAAGTGGTTCGAAACCAGCGACCACTAACGGACGATTGTACTGTTCAGCGATAAAACCGTAGGCGTCTGTGCCAATCACCATGCTGACGTGGCCCGGTGCCAGAAAGGCGTCAATGCCGTTGCCTGGCTCTTCCAGCAGGCTGCGCAGGGTGGGGATGAGCGTAATGTGCTGGCAGAAGAAGAAAAAATTCTCGACGCCGCGCGCTTTCGCCTGCTGCAGCGTGATGGCGGTGGCGGGCATGGTGGTTTCAAACCCCAGGCCAAAAAACACCACCTTGCGCGCGGGGTTATCCGCTGCCAGCGTCAGGGCATCCATCGGCGAATAGACGATCCGGATGTCTGCGCCGCGCGCTTTCGCCTGCAGCAGCGAACCATTTTTCCCCGGCACGCGCATCGCGTCGCCAAAGGTGCAGAAAATGACGTCGGGCTGGCTGGCAATTTCAATACAGCTGTCGATGCGCCCCATCGGCAGCACGCAGACCGGGCAGCCGGGGCCGTGGATAAACTCAATGTTTTCCGGCAACAGCTGGTCGAGGCCAAATTTGAAGATGGCGTGCGTGTGCCCGCCGCATACCTCCATGATCCGCAGCGGTTTTTCCGCCGTGTAGTCCAGCCGCGCTGCGCGCGTTTTCAGGTGGCCGATAAGCTGCAGCACCTGCTCCGGCGCGCGGTATTCATCAACGTAACGCATGATTATCGCTCCTCGCCGTACAGCAGCGCGCCCACGTCAGGCTCCACGTCGAACATATTTTGCAGGGCGTCGAGCGTGTCGCGGGCTTCCGCTTCGTTAATCACGCTCATGGCAAACCCCACGTGGACCAGCACCCACTGGCCGAGACGCGATGCGCCGCTCTCATCGGTGGTGCCCACCAGCGTCAGGTCGACATCGCGCAGGATGCCGCAGACCTCGACTTTGGCCTGATTACCGTCGATGGCGTGAATTTGTCCCGGTACGCCTATGCACATCGTTCGCTCTCCAGCCAGTGTAGCCAGCCGTCCATGCCGTCGCCGCGCGTGGCGGAGACCAGCAGGATCTCAATATCCGGATTCACGTCGCGGGCATACGCCACGCACTTATCCACGTCGAAATTCAGGTACGGCAGCAGGTCGACCTTGTTCAGCAGCATGATGGACGCGGCGGCAAACATGTGCGGGTACTTCAGCGGTTTGTCTTCGCCTTCGGTCACCGAAAGCACCGCCACCTTGTGTCGTTCGCCCAGGTCGAAGCTCGCCGGGCAGACGAGGTTGCCAACGTTTTCAATAAACAGGATGCCGTTATCCGCCAGCGGCAGGCGCGGGGCAGCGTCGGCAATCATCTGCGCATCGAGGTGGCAGCCTTTACCGGTGTTGACCTGAATCGCCGGGGTGCCGGTTTCGCGAATGCGCGCCGCATCGTTAACGGTTTGCTGGTCGCCTTCGATCACCGCGCAGGAGACAAGCCCGTTCAGGCGCTTGAGCGTTTCGGTTAGTAGCGTGGTTTTGCCGGAGCCGGGGCTGGAGACAAGGTTCAGCGCCAGCTGTTTGCGGGTGGCAAAGCGGGCGCGGTTGCGGGTGGCGATCTGGTTATTCTTGTCCAGCACGTTGATTTCCACCTCCAGCATCTGGCGCTGGCTCATGCCCGGCGCGTGAGTGCCCGCTTCGCCGTGGCCGTAATGCAGGTCGCCCGCATCGGAGCGTTGCGGCGCAAAGGTAATGCCGGTCAGGGCTGCCGCAGGGCGCGGTGCGGGGGAAAAGGGCGCGGAGCGAAACGCGGAGTGGGGGCGGTGTTCATCCCCTTCTATATACAGGTTGCCTTCGGCGCAACCGCAGGTACTACACATACTTTACTCCTTCTCGATTTCGAGGCGTTGGATCTGCATGCCGTCATCCGCCACGATGCGCAGACCGGTGCTCTGACACTGCGGGCAGCGCTGTACCTTTGATGACACCAGGGTGACGTACTGCTGGCACTGCTCGCACCAGCACTCCGCCTGCTGTTCTTCAATATGCAGTTCGCAGCCTTCCGCCAGCGTGCCGCGGCAGACCAGCTCAAAACAGAAGGTCAGGGCGCTGGTCTCGACGCAGGAAAATGCTCCGACCTTCAGCCAGACGCCGGTGACGCGTTTCGCGTGGTTTTGCACTGCCTGCTGTTCGATAAGTTCAAGAGCCCGCTGGCAGAGGGTGATTTCGTGCATGACGCCTCCTCAATGAATTGCCCCGGTAATGCAATAACGGTGCCAGCTCGATTTTTGTCAGGGCGTGACGATGTCAACGCTGTCGAAATGACACGTCGACACCGCGATGTTGACAGCGATTCGTAAGATAAACGTATTGAAAATCATAAAGATAAAAACTGGCATGGAATCTGCTTAACAGCCGCTATCTCCATTAACCGGATACCTTCTATGACTATTTGGGAAATCAGCGAAAAAGCGGATTACATCGCGCAGCGTCATCAACAGTTACAGGACCAGTGGCACCTTTACTGCAACTCTCTGGTTCAGGGCATTACCTTGTCGAAAGCGCGTCTTCACCACGCGATGAGCTGCGCGGCGCAGGGCGACATGCGCTTCGTCCTGTTCGGCCATTTCACCATCAACGTTACCCTGGCGGACAACTTCAACAGCCACACCATTGAGTACTACCTCGAGACAAAAGACGGCGAAAAACAGTGTATTGCGAAGGCGCAGCTGATGGCGGATGGCATGGTGGACGGCCACGTCAGCAACCGCGATCGCCAGCAGGTGCTGGAACACTATCTGGAAAAAATCGCGCCGGTTTATAACGGCCTGTACGCCGCCGTTGAGCACGATCTTCCGGTCAACCTGAAGCAGCTGATGGACGGAAATGCCTCAGCGAACGTGGCCTGACCCATGCGTGTCGAGAAGTGTCGACAAGACAGCTTTTCGACAAAAATGACTATCACCAGAGGATAACCCGGTGAACCGTTTTGTAATTGCTGACTCGACGGTCTGCATTGGCTGTCGAACCTGTGAGGCGGCGTGTTCGGAAACGCATCGCCTGCATGGGCTGCAGTCCATGCCGCGCCTGCACGTCATGCGCAATGAAAAAGAGTCTGCCCCGCAGCTCTGCCATCACTGTGAGGATGCCCCGTGCGCGGGTGTCTGTCCTGTAAATGCCATCACCCGCGTGGATGGCGCTGTCCAGCTGAACGAAAGCCTGTGCGTAAGCTGCAAGCTGTGCGGCATTGCCTGCCCGTTCGGCGCGATTGAGTTTTCCGGCAGCCGACCGCTGCATATCCCGGCGAATGCCAACTCGCCAAAAGCCCCGCCCGCGCCGCCGGCGCCTGCGCGCGTAAGCTCGCTTTTGGACTGGGTGCCCGGCATCCGTGCCGTTGCGGTGAAATGCGACCTGTGCAGCTTCGATGATCAGGGCCCGGCCTGCGTGCGCACCTGCCCGACTAAAGCGTTGATTCTGGTTAACATTCGCGACATCGCCCGTACCAGCAAGCGCAAACGCGAGCTGACCATCAACAGTGATTTTGGCGACCTTTCTCTGCTACAGGCGCTTAACGAGGGGGTGAAATGAACGCGGTGATGATGATTACCAGCGCGGTAGCCTGTTTTGCGGTCGCCGCCGTTCTGGCGCCGATCTTCTCATTCCATAAAACCCTGAGCGGCGCGATCGCCGGGCTCGGCGGGGCAGTCGCTAGCCTGATGACGCTGGCGGCAGGCGGCGTTGTTCTGCTCGGCGGCCAGTCGGCAGAGACCGTGATGCCGCTGATTCGCCACACGGTTGAGATCACTCCCCTGAACGCCATCTGGCTGGTGACGTTTGGCCTGTGCGGGGTGTTTATCAGCCTGTTCAATATCGACTGGCACCGCCATCCGCACGCCAGGGCCAACGGCCTGCTGGTTAACCTGCTGATGGCGACGGCGATCTGTACCGTGACCGCCAGCAACCTCGGCGCGCTGGTGGTGATGGCGGAGATCATGGCGCTGTGCGGCGTGTTCCTGACGGGCTGTAGCGCCTCCGGCAAGCTGTGGTTTGTGCTGGGACGCCTCGGAACGCTGCTGCTGGCGCTGGCCTGCTGGCTGGTGTGGCAGCGCTTCGGCACGCTGGATTTCTCTGTGCTCAACGGGCATCCGCTGGGCAATGACGTCTGGCTGCTGGGCGTGCTCGGCTTTGGCCTGCTCGCCGGAATCATTCCGCTGCACGGCTGGGTGCCGCAGGCGCATGCGGATGCCTCCGCGCCCGCCGCCGCGCTGTTTTCTGTGGTGGTGATGAAAGTGGGTCTGTTCGGGATTCTGGCGATTACGCTGACCGGCGGCCAGCCGCCGCTGTGGTGGGGCGTTGTGCTGCTGGTCGCCGGCATGATTACGGCGTTCGTCGGTGGCCTGTACGCGCTGATGGAGCACAATATCCAGCGTCTTCTGGCGTACCACACGCTGGAGAATATCGGCATCATCCTGCTTGGCATTGGCGCGGGCGTGACCGGGCTGGCGCTCAACCAGCCGGCGCTGATTGCGGCCGGTTTTATCGGCGGTCTTTATCACCTCGTCAACCACAGTCTGTTTAAAAGTACGCTGTTCCTCGGCGCGGGAAGCGTCTGGTTCCGCACCGGCCATCGGGATATCGAAAAGCTCGGTGGGATTGGCAAAAAGATGCCGGTGATTTCACTGGCGATGCTGGTCGGGCTGATGGCGATGGCCGCGCTGCCGCCGCTGAACGGCTTTGCCGGGGAGTGGGTGATCTATCAGTCCTTCTTCGCCCTCGGTCAGAGCGATGCGTTTATCGCTCGTCTGCTGGGGCCGCTGCTGGCGGTCGGGCTGGCGATTACCGGGGCGCTGGCGGTGATGTGCATGGCGAAAGTCTACGGCGTGACCTTCCTCGGTGCGCCGCGCACCCGCGAAGCGGAAAACGCCTGCTGCGCACCGTTGTTGATGGGCGTGAGCGTGGTCGCGCTGGCGCTGTGCTGCATTGCGGGCGGCGTCGCTGCGCCGTGGCTGCTACCGCTGCTGGGCAACGCCATTCCGCTGCCGCTGACCGTGGCGAATACCACCGTCTCTCAGCCAATGATTGCGCTGCTGCTGATTGGCGCACCGCTGCTACCGCTCATCCTGATGATGTTCTTCAAACGCGACCGGCTCGCCTCCCGCTCGCGCGGTGCGGCGTGGGCCTGCGGCTACGAACACGAACAGTCGATGGTCATTACCGCCCACGGCTTCGCCATGCCGGTAAAAGAAAACTTTGCCGCCGTGCTGAAGCTGCGCCACTGGCTGAACCCGGTCGGCTGGGTACCCGGCTGGCAGAGCGCTGCCGCACCCGCGCTGTTCCGCCGTCTGGCGCTGATCGAACTGGCGGTGCTGGTGGTCATTGTGATTTCACGAGGAGCCTGACATGAGTCTGTTACTGGCAATTCTTCAGGCGCTGGTGTTGTTCGCCGTGGCGCCGCTGCTATCGGGCATCACGCGCGTGGCGCGCGCCCGGATGCACAACCGTCGCGGCCCTGGTGTGCTCCAGGAGTATCGCGATCTCTTCAAGCTGTTTTCTCGCCAGAGCGTGGCGCCGGATGCCGCAGGCTGGATCTTTCGTCTGACGCCGTTTGTGATGGTGGGCGTGATGCTGACCATCGCCACCGCGCTGCCGGTGGTGACGGTGGCGTCGCCGCTGCCGGCGCTCGGCGATCTGATCACGCTTATCTACCTCTTCGCTATCGCCCGCTTCTTCTTTGCCATCGCGGGCCTGGACACCGGGAGCCCGTTTACCGGCATCGGTGCCAGCCGCGAGGCGATGCTCGGCGTGCTGGTTGAGCCGATCCTGCTGCTGGGGCTGTGGGTTGCCGCGCAGGTTGCGGGCTCCACCCACATCAGCTTTATCACCCACGCCGTCTACCACTGGCCGGTTGCCCGCTCCATTCCGCTGGTGCTGGCGCTGTGCGCTTGCGCGTTCGCCACCTTTATCGAGATGGGCAAACTGCCGTTCGATCTGGCGGAAGCCGAGCAGGAACTGCAGGAAGGGCCGCTCACCGAGTACAGCGGCTACGGCTTTGCGGTGCTGAAGTGGGGCATTAGCCTCAAACAGCTGGTGGTGTTGCAGATGTTTGTCGGCGTCTTCTTCCCGTGGGGGCAGATGACGCACTTCTCCGCGGGCGGTCTGCTGCTGGCCGTCGTGGTTGCCGCCCTCAAGCTGCTGGTCGGCGTGCTGGTAATTGCCCTGTTCGAAAACAGCATGGCGCGTCTGCGTTTTTTGGAAACGTCCCGCATCACCTGGGCCGGGTTTGGTTGTGCATTTTTAGCGTTCGTCTCCTTGCTGGTGGCGTGATTAAAGAGAGTATTTATGTCTGAAGAAAAGAAAGGTCAGCAGTATCTCGCCGCATTGCATCAGGCTTTCCCCGGCGTGGTGCTAGAGGAGTCCTGGCAAACCAAAGACCAGATAACCGTCACCATTAAGGTGAACTATCTGCCGGAAGTGGTGGAGTTTCTCTACTACCAGCAGGGCGGCTGGCTGTCGGTGCTGTTCGGTAACGACGAGCGCCAGCTGTGCGGCAACTATGCGGTGTACTACGTGATGTCGATGGAGCAGGGCGAAAAGTGCTGGCTCACCGTGCGCGTCGAGGTCGACCCGAATAAGCCAGAATACCCGTCCGTCACGCCCCGCGTGCCCGCGGCCGTCTGGGGCGAGCGCGAAGTGCGCGACATGTACGGTCTGATGCCGGTCGGCCTGCCGGACGAGCGCCGCCTGGTGCTGCCTGACGACTGGCCGGACGAACTCTATCCGCTGCGTAAAGACAGCATGGACTACCGCCAGCGTCCGGCCCCAACTACCGACAGCGAAACTTACGAGTTCATCAACGAGCTGGGCAGCAAGAAGAACAACGTGGTGCCGATCGGCCCGCTGCACGTCACCTCCGACGAACCGGGCCACTTCCGCCTGTTCGTCGACGGCGAAAACATTATCGACGCCGACTACCGTCTGTTCTACGTCCACCGCGGGATGGAAAAGCTGGCGGAAACCCGCATGGGCTACAACGAAGTGACCTTCCTCTCTGACCGCGTGTGCGGCATCTGCGGCTTCGCCCACAGCACCGCCTACACTACCTCGGTGGAGAACGGCATGGGGATCGTGGTGCCGGAACGCGCGCAGATGATCCGCGCCATTCTGCTTGAGGTGGAGCGCCTGCACTCGCACCTGCTGAACCTCGGCCTGGCCTGTCACTTCGTCGGGTTTGATTCCGGGTTTATGCAGTTCTTCCGCGTGCGCGAAGCGTCGATGAAGATGGCGGAGATCCTCACCGGGGCGCGCAAAACGTACGGTCTGAACCTGATCGGCGGGATCCGTCGCGACCTGCTGAAAAACGACATGATCCAGACCCGCCAGCTGGCGCAGCAGATGCGCCGCGACGTGCAGGAGCTGGTGGATATGCTGCTCAGTACGCCAAACATCGAGCAGCGCACCGTCGGCATCGGCCGTCTTGACCCGGAAATTGCCCGCGACTTCAGCAACGTCGGCCCGATGGTGCGCGCCAGCGGCCACGCCCGCGACACCCGTGCCGATCACCCGTTCGTCGGCTACGGCCTGCTGCCGATGACCGTGCACAGCGAGCAGGGCTGCGACGTCATCTCTCGCCTCAAGGTGCGCATCAACGAGGTGTTCACGGCGCTGAACATGATCGACTACGGCCTTGATAACCTGCCTGGCGGCCCGCTGATGGTGGAGGGCTTCACCTACATTCCGAACCGCTTTGCCCTCGGCTTTGCCGAAGCGCCGCGCGGGGACGACATTCACTGGAGCATGACCGGCGACAACCAGAAGCTTTACCGCTGGCGCTGCCGTGCGGCGACCTACGCCAACTGGCCAACCCTGCGTTACATGCTGCGCGGCAACACGGTTTCCGATGCGCCGCTGATCATCGGCAGCCTCGACCCGTGCTACTCCTGCACCGACCGCATGACCGTCGTCGACGTGCGCAAGAAGAAAAGCCAGGTGGTGCCGTACAAAGAGCTTGAGCGCTACAGCATCGAGCGTAAGAACTCGCCGCTGAAATAAGGATTAGTCATGTTTACCTTTATCAAAAAAGCGATCAAAACCGGCACGCAAACCAGCAGCTATCCGCTGGAGCCGATGCCGGTGGATAAAAACTTTCGCGGCAAGCCGGAGCACAACCCGCAGCAGTGCATCGGCTGCGCGGCCTGCGTCAACGCCTGTCCGTCGAACGCCTTAACGGTGGAAACGGATCTCAAAACCGGCGAGCTGGCCTGGCAGTTTAACCTCGGGCGCTGCATCTTCTGCGGCCGCTGCGAGGAGGTCTGCCCGACGGTCGCCATTCGCCTGTCGCAGGAGTACGAGCTGGCGGTGTGGAAGAAAGAGGATTTTCTGCAGCAGTCGCGCTTTGACCTGTGCAGCTGCCGCGTCTGCAGACGTCCGTTCGCCGTGCAGAAAGAGATCGACTACGCCATCGCGCTGCTGCAGCACAACGGCGACGCCCGCGCGGAGCATCACCGCGAAAGCTTTGAAACCTGCCCGGCGTGCAAGCGTCAGAAGTGCCTGCTGCCGTCCGACCGCATTGATATCACCCGCCACATGAGAGAGGCCAGCTGATGGAAAACCTACTGGGCCCGCGCGACGCTAACGGCATTCCGGTGCCGATGACGGTGGACGAATCCATCGCCAGCATGAAGGCGTCGCTGCTGAAAAAAATCAAACGCTCGGCCTACGTCTACCGCGTGGACTGCGGCGGCTGTAACGGCTGCGAGATCGAGATCTTCGCTACGCTGTCGCCGCTGTTTGACGCCGAGCGCTTCGGCATCAAGGTGGTGCCGTCCCCGCGTCATGCGGACATCCTGCTGTTCACCGGGGCCGTCACCCGCGCCATGCGCTCGCCCGCGCTGCGCGCCTGGCAGTCCGCGCCGGACCCGAAAATCTGCATCTCGTACGGCGCCTGCGGCAACAGCGGCGGCATCTTCCATGACCTTTACTGCGTCTGGGGCGGCACCGACAAAATCGTGCCGGTGGACGTCTACATTCCGGGCTGTCCGCCGACGCCCGCCGCCACGCTGTACGGCTTTGCCATGGCGCTCGGCCTGCTGGAGCAGAAAATCCACGCCCGCGAGCCGGGCAAGCTGGACAACCAGCCTGCCGCCATTCTGCACCCGGACATGGTGCAGCCGCTGCGGGTGAAGGTCGACCGCATGGCGCGCAGGCTGGCGGGCTATCGCTACGGGCGTCAGATTGCCGATGATTATCTGCGCTTGCTGAGCCAGGGCGAGCATCAGGTGGCGCGCTGGCTGGAGGCGGAAAACGATCCGCGCCTCAATGAGATCGTGGCGAACCTGAACAGCATCGTCGATGAGGCGCGTATCCGATGAGTGAAACGGTGGTGTTCAGCCAGTTGAGCCGTAAGTTTATTGATGAGAACGATGCCACGCCCGACGCGGCGCAGCAGGTGGTCTATTACAGCCTGGCGATTGGGCATCACCTCGGGGTGATTGACTGCCTGGAGGCCGCGCTGAGCTGCCCGTGGCCGGAATATCTGGCGTGGATCGCCACGCTGGAGGAGGGCAGCACGGCGCGGCGCAAGATGGAAGGCGTGCCGAAGTACGGCGAGATCGTGATCGATGTGAACCACATTGCCATGCTCGCCAACGCCTTTGACGCGGCGCTCGGCAGGCAAACCCCCGAGCAGCAGGCGTGGAGCAAAACGCTGCTCGGCATGCTGCATGATATTCATCAGGAGAGCGCCATCTACCTGATGGTGAGGAGATTACGTGACTGACGTTTTACTGTGTGTCGGCAACAGCATGATGGGCGACGACGGCGCGGGTCCGCTGCTGGCGGAGATGTGCGCCGCCAACCCGCAGGGCAGTTGGGTGGTCATTGACGGCGGCAGCGCGCCGGAAAACGACGTGGTCGCCATTCGCGAACTGCGTCCGGACAGGCTGTTAATCGTCGATGCCACCGATATGGGGCTCAACCCCGGCGAGATCCGCCTGATTGACCCGGACGACATCGCCGAGATGTTTATGATGACCACCCACAATATGCCGCTGAACTACCTTGTGGATCAGATCAAAGGTGACGTGGGCGAGGTGCTGTTTTTAGGGATCCAGCCGGACATTGTCGGGTTTTATTACCCGATGACGCCGCCAGTGAAGGCGGCGGTGGAGGAGGTGTATTCACGACTAGCCGGGTGGGCTGGAGACGGAGGGTTTTCTCAGCTCTGAGCAGCGGCTTACCGGGCCTACGGTTTTTAGGCCGGGTAAGGCGAAGCCGCCACCCGGCAAAACAGGCTACTCGAGATCCGCCCCGTTACTCGCAATCACCTTCTTATACCATCCGAACGATTTCTTACGTTTCCGCTCCAGCGTGCCGTTCCCGGCGTCGTCGCGGTCGACGTACACAAACCCGTAGCGCTTGCTCATCTCGCCTGTTGAGGCCGAAACCAGGTCAATGCAGCCCCAGGTGGTGTAGCCCATCAGCGGCACGCCGTCCTCAATCGCGTCGCCCATCGCGCGGATGTGCTCGCGCAGATAGCTGATGCGGTAGTCGTCGTTAATCTCGCCGTTTTCATCAACGACATCTTTCGCCCCGAGGCCGTTTTCCACCAGGAACAGCGGCTTCTGGTAGCGGTCGTACATCATGTTCATGGTGATGCGCAGGCCGAGCGGGTCGATGCCCCAGCCCCATTCGCTCACCTGAATGTGCGGGTTGCGCAGGGATTTGACGATGTTCGCCGCACTGGTGTTGTTCGCATTCATATCCGCCGAGGCGCAGCGCGAGGCGTAATAGCTGAACGAGACAAAGTCGACGGTATTTTTCAGCAGTTCGTCGTCGCCGGGATCTTTTACAATCACCACGCCTTTCTCGCGGAACACGCGGGCGGAGTAAGCCGGATAGCTGCCGCGCGCCTGCACGTCGATAAAGAACAGATTCTCGCGGTCTTTCTCCAGCGCCATCCACACGTCTTCCGGCTTGCAGGAGTACGGATAGAAATTCCCGCCCGCCAGCATGCAGCCGACCTGGTTTTCCGGGTTCACCTCGTGGGCAATTTTGGTCGCCAGCGCGCTCGCCACCAGCTCGTGGTGCGCGGCCTGGTATTTCACCTGGTCTTCGTTTTCGCCTTCCTCAAACACCAGTCCCGCCCCGGAGAACGGGCTGTGCAGCATGATGTTGATTTCGTTGAAGGTCAGCCAGTATTTCACCAGCCCGTTAAATTCCTCAAAGCAGGTGCGGGCGTAGCGGGCGAAGAAATCCACCATCTTGCGGTTGCGCCAGGAGCCGTACTCCGTCACCAGGTGCATCGGCACGTCGAAGTGGCAGAGCGTCACCAGCGGCTCGATGTTGTATTTTTTGCACTCCTCGAACACCGCGCGGTAAAAGGCAATACCCTCTTTATTCGGCAGCGGTTCGTCGCCGTTCGGATAGAGGCGGCTCCAGGCGATCGAGGTGCGGAACACCGTAAAGCCCATCTCCGCCATCAGGGCGATGTCCTCTTTATAGCGATGGTAAAAATCAATCGCCTCGTGGCTCGGGTAGAATTCGTCGTCACGCAGCGAGAAACGCTTTTCCTTACCAAGCTTCACCGCCAGGCGGTTCGCGCCGTGGGGGATCATATCGACCGTCGTCAGCCCTTTGCCGCCTTCACGGTACGCACCTTCGCTCTGGTTGGCGGCAAGCGCGCCGCCCCATAAAAATCCTTGTGGAAAAACAGACATTCTTACCTCGCTTTCAATTTATGCTTTTGCTGCGTTGTTCTGTACCGGTGCGGTCTGCAGGGCGCGCGCTTTTTCGGCGTCGTCTTCGACAGGGATATCCTCAAACCCTAAAAGCAGGGTCAGAACAAACGACAGCACCACTGCCAGACCCATCACGCCAAACACCCAGACGATGGTCATCGGGTTGGCCGGATCGAAGAACTGCACGCTGGTAAACAGCCCCGGAGCCGCCATCGAGTGGCTGGCAAGACCCGCGATACCGGCCACCGCGCCGCAGATAAAGCCGCTGATCAGGCTCGCAATCAGCGGACGTTTCAGACGCACCGCCACGCCGTACAGTGCCGGTTCAGAAATCCCCGCCATAATGGCGGAGGCTGCCGCCGCCAGCGCCGTCTGGCGCAGCTCCGGGTTTTTGGTTTTCCACGCCACCGCCAGCGAAGAGCCGCCGAGCGACAGGTTGGCGCCAATTTCCGACGGCATCACCATCCCTTCTTTGCCCGTCTCGGCAATGGTCTGAATGATGGTCGGCGTAAACACGCGATGCATCCCGGTCATCACCAGCAGCGGCCAGAGCGCGCCCATAATGGCGACGGAGAGCCAGCCCAGGTAGCCGTGAATGGTGTAGACCAGCGCGGAGATGGCGCTACCGATCCAGATCCCCAGCGGGCCAATCAGCACGATGGCGAGCGGGGCAGCAATCAGCACGATCAGCATCGGCTTGAGGAAGTTTTTCGTCACCGCCGGGGTAATACGATCCACCCAGCGTTCGATGTATGACAGGCACCAGGTCATGACCAGCGCCGGGATGACGGTGTAGGTGTATTTCACCGCCGTCACCGGGATAAAGGCGAACTCAACGTGCTCGCCCTGCGCGGCTTTTGCCATCAGCTCGATAAAGCTCGGGTGCACCAGCACGCCCGCAATGGCGATGGCCAGCGACATGTTGGTTTTGAATTTCACCGCCGCCGAGGCTGCCACCATCAGCGGCAGGAAGAAGAACGCGCCGTCGCCGATGACGGTCAGAATAGTCAGCGTCGGCGCGCCTTTTGGCAGCACGCCGGTCATCTCAAGGATCATCGCCAGCAGCTTGACCATCGAGCCGCCGATGATCGCCGGGATCAGCGGGGACATGGTGCCGATCAGCGCGTCGAGGATCCCGGCGCCAATGCGGCGCAGCGTCAGTTTCTGCGGTCCTTCCGGCACTGCGGGCTGCAGTTCCGTGGGCAGCAGGCTTACCACTTCGCGGTACGCCTGTGACACCGTGTTGCCAATAATCACCTGGCACTGGTTGTCGTTGCGCACTACGCCAAGGACGCCGCTGATGCTTTTCAGGCGTGCGGCATCGGTGAGGGTTTCATCTTTCAGAACGAAACGCAGTCGCGTCATGCAGTGGGTGACGGCGATGATGTTCTCTTTGCCGCCCAACGCGCTGATGACGTCGTTCGCCAGCGCAGCGTAATTTTTGGCCATCGGATGTGATCCTGTTATTGTTGTGAGAAATGTAGGAAACCGGTTCCACATAATCATCATGAGTTTCTATGAATGAAACAAGATCGCTTTTTGACCATTTTTTCGTTTCGTGATGCAGATCGCAATGGAGTATCGAAAGCGTGATTTCATCGCTGCGACAATTTTTTTGCAGTGCAGTACACTGCGCTCCATCAGATTCAGACGGAATAACAACATGACCACGATGCTGGAAGTGGCGAAGCGGGCAGGCGTTTCGAAAGCCACGGTATCCCGGGTGCTGTCGGGAAATGGCTACGTTAGCCAGGAAACCAAAGATCGGGTGTTTCAGGCCATTGAAGAGAGCGGCTATCGCCCGAATTTGCTGGCGCGAAACCTGGCGACCAAACGTACCCAGACGCTGGGCCTGGTGGTGACGAACACCCTTTATCACGGCGTCTACTTTAGCGAACTGCTGTTTCACGCCGCGCGCATGACGGAAGAAAAGGGGCGGCAGCTGATCCTCGCGGACGGCAAGCATAGCGCGGATGAAGAGCGCGAGGCGATCCAGTACCTGCTCGATATGCGCTGCGACGCGGTGATCATCTATCCGCGTTTTCTGAGCGTGGATGAAATGGATGAAATCGTCGAGAAGTGCGAGCAGCCCATAATGGTGCTCAACCGTCGCCTGCGGAAAAACAGCAGCCACAGCGTCTGGTCAGATCATAAAGCCTCCAGCCAGGACGCGGTGTCGCAGCTGATTGCGAAAGGGCACCGGGAGATCGCGTTTATCACCGGCTCGCTGGATTCTCCCACCGGGGTTGAGCGTCTCTCCGGCTATAAGGACGCGCTGGCGCAGCACGGTATTCCGCTGCGCGAGGGTCTGATTGCGCAGGGGAAGTGGAACCCCGCCAGCGGCGCGGCGGCGGTTGCCGAACTGCTTGCTCGCGGTGAACGCTTTACGGCGCTGGTGGCGAGTAATGACGACATGGCGATCGGCGCCATGAAGCTGCTGCACGACAGCGGCGTGGCCGCACCGGACGCGGTGTCGGTGATCGGTTTCGACGACGTGGCCATCGCGCCCTACATCGTGCCGTCGCTTTCCAGCGTGCGTATTCCGGTGACGGAGATGATTAAAGAAACCATCAGCCGCCTGATCTTCATGCTCGACGGCGGCGAGTTTAAGTATCAACAAACCTTCTCCGGCGAGCTTGTCCTGCGTGACTCTGTAATTGACGGCCCACACCGCTGATGTCGACAGCTGTCATCGTCATAAGTGACGATGACGGCACCGCTTTAATTTTTAAAATCAAATAAAATCAATAAGTTAATTATTGGCACGGTTTATGAATATCTCCGCGCATAACTGTAATGCTGGAGAAGCAGATGAACCGTTTTATTGTGGCCGATGCCAGTAAGTGTATTGGTTGCCGTACCTGTGAAGTGGCGTGCGTGGTTTCCCATCAGGCGGAGCAGGACTGCGCGTCGCTTACCCCTGACACCTTCCTGCCGCGCATCCACGTCATCAAAGGCGTGAATATTTCCACCGCCGCCATCTGTCGCCAGTGCGAAGACGCACCGTGCGCGAACGTCTGCCCGAACGGGGCGATTAAACGCGAGAAAGGCTTTGTGCATGTGATGCAGGAGCGCTGCATTGGCTGCAAAACCTGCGTGGTCGCCTGTCCGTATGGCGCGATGGAGGTGGTGGTCCGTCCGGTGGTGCGCAACAGCGGTATGGGGCTGAGCGTGCGGGCGGAGAAAGCCGAAGCCAACAAGTGCGACCTGTGCTACCACCGCGACGCCGGTCCGGCCTGCATGGAAGCCTGCCCGACGCACGCGCTGGTCTGCGTGGATCGCGACAAGCTTGAGCAGATGAGCGCCGAAAAGCGCCGTCGCGCGGCGTTCGACACCTCGTCATCACTGCTGTTCTGAACCGTATGAGCAGCAACGGCGTTCAGCTGCGCGTGCGCGGCAAAGTGCAGGGCGTAGGGTTTCGTCCCTTCGTCTGGCAGCTGGCGCAGGCGCTTCAGTTGACCGGTGACGTCTGCAATGACGGAGAGGGCGTGCTGGTGCGCCTCGCGGGTAATGGGGGGGCCTTTACCGCGAGGCTGCATCAGGACTGCCCGCCGCTGGCACGCATTGACCACGTGGAAACGCAGCCGTTTACCTGGGCGCACGTGCCGGAGGACTTCAGCATCCGCCACAGCGCGGGCGGGGCGATGGACACGCAGATCGTCCCCGACGCCGCGACCTGTCCGGCGTGCCTGGCTGAAATGCGCGACCCCGGCGAGCGCCGCTATCGCTATCCGTTCATCAACTGCACGCACTGCGGGCCGCGGTTTACCATTATCCGCGCGATGCCCTACGACCGCCCGGCCACGGCAATGGCACCGTTCCCGCTCTGTGTGCCGTGTGAAGCAGAGTACCGCAATCCTGCCGACCGCCGTTTTCACGCTCAGCCGGTAGCCTGCCCGGACTGCGGGCCCGCGCTTATGTGGCGTGCGGGCGACATAACTGCTGAGCGCGAGGCTGCGCTGCGCGCGGCGGTGGCGATGCTGAAAAGCGGCGGTATTGTCGCCGTCAAAGGGCTGGGCGGCTTTCACCTCGTCTGCGATGCGCAAAACCCACAGGCGATAGTGAAATTGCGGTCACGCAAACAGCGCCCGTCGAAGCCGCTGGCGGTGATGATCCCGCATGCGGATGACCTGCCGGAGACGGTTCAGGCGCTGCTACGATCACCCGCCGCACCCATTGTGCTCACGCCAAAAGCCTGGCTGCCCGCGTTCCCGGAAGGTATCGCGCCCGGTCTGGATTCCGTGGGCATCATGCTTCCTGCGAACCCGCTGCAGCATCTTTTGATGATGGACTGCCAGCGCCCGCTGGTGATGACTTCAGGTAACCTCAGCGGCAGACCGCCAGCCATCACCAGCCGGCAGGCGCTGGAGGAGCTCAGCGGCATCGCGGACGGTTTCCTGCTGCATAACCGCGATATCCTGCAGCGGATGGATGATTCGGTGATGGATCGAGACGGGGCGATGCTGCGCCGGGCGCGCGGTTTTGTGCCCGATGCCATCACGTTGCCTGCGGGTTTCGAGAATATTCCCGCCATGCTATGCACCGGCGCGGAGATGAAAAACACCTTCTGCCTGGCGCGTGGGAACCAGGCGGTGCTGAGCCAGCATTTTGGCGATCTCGGTGACGAGGGTGTCGAAGCGCAGTGGCGCAGCGCGCTCTCGACGATGCAGGAAATTTACAGCTTTCAGCCGGAACGCATTGTATGCGATGCCCATCCGGGGTACCGCGTGCGTCAGTGGGCGCAGGTGCAAGGGCTGCCCGTTGAAACTGTCCTGCATCATCACGCCCACGCGGCTGCGTGCCTGGCGGAGAACGGCTGGCCACTCGACGGCGAAGACGCAATTGCCCTGACGCTGGACGGGATCGGCATGGGTGAGAACGGCGCGCTGTGGGGCGGGGAGTGCCTGCGGGTGAACTATCTCGCGTGTGAGCGTCTGGGCGGGCTGCCTGCCGTTGCGCTTCCGGGGGGCGATCTGGCGGCGCGGCAGCCGTGGCGCAATTTACTCGCCCACTGCCTGGCGTTTGTGCCTGACTGGCAGCAGTACCCTGAAACGCGTGCGGTACAGCGCCAGAACTGGCCGCTGCTGGCGACGGCGATCCGGCGTGGCATCAACGCGCCGCGAGCTTCTTCCTGTGGTCGCCTGTTTGACGCGGTTGCCTGTGCGCTCGGCATCGACACGCAGCGTTACGAAGGGGAAGCGGCCTGCCGGCTGGAAGCCCTGGCCTCGCAGTGCTCGGGTGTCGACCATCCGGTAACGCTGGACGCGGATAACCTCGCGCAATTCTGGCAGCAGTGGCTGAGCTGGCAGGCGGATCCCTGCGAGCGCGCGTGGGCGTTTCACGACGCGCTGGCAAAAGGGCTGGCGCATCTTGCCGCGTTCCATGCCCGACGCCTGTCGCTGTCGACAATCTGTCTCAGCGGCGGCGTGCTGCACAACCGTCTGCTGCGCGCGCGCCTGCGTCATTATCTTTCTGACTTTACGCTTCTTTTTCCTTCGCGCCTGCCCGCAGGTGACGGAGCGATCTCCTTCGGGCAGGCGGTGGTCGCCGCTGCCCGGTCATGTTTACAAAGGACTAAAAATGTTACGACTGTTACGCAATGAACCTCGTGCCGCGCTTCTGCTGCTGGCTCTGGTAATGGCAAACCTGCTGGCCTGGGGATGGGCATGGCAGACCTTTAGCGGCAGCACGGCGCTGATGGCCGCCAGCCTGCTGGCGTGGTGCTACGGGCTGCGTCACGCGGTGGACGCCGACCACATTGCCGCCATTGATACCGTGACGCGTAAGATGATGCAGCAGGGCAAACGCCCGTCCGGCGTAGGGGCGTGGTTCTCGCTGGGACACTCCACCATCGTGGTGCTGGCCTCCATTGCTATCGCCGCGACCGCGACGGCGTTTCAGAAAAACATGGAATGGTTCCACGAAACCGGCAGCCTGATTGGCACCGCCGTTTCCGCCTCCTTCCTGCTGGCGATGGCGCTGGTGAACATGGTGATCCTGCGCGGAGTCTGGCGCAGTTTTCAGGCGCTGAAAAAAGGCCAGCCGGTGCAGGGCGACATCACGCTGCCTGCCCAGGGCGGCGTCATGAACTGGCTGTTTGGCAAAACCTTCCGCCTCGTCAATAAAAGCTGGCAGATGTATCTGGTGGGTTTCCTGTTTGGCCTCGGTTTTGACACGGCCACCGAGATTGGCGTGCTGGGGATCTCTGCCGCCAGCGCCTCCAGCGGGATGTCGGTGTGGTCAATCATGATCTTCCCGGCGCTCTTCGCCAGCGGCATGGCGCTGGTGGATACCCTCGATAATCTGCTGATGGTCGGCGCCTACGGCTGGGCCTTTAACAAGCCGCAGCGCAAGCTCTACTACAACATGACTATCACCAGCACCTCCGTGGTGGTGGCGCTGTTTATCGGCGGGCTGGAAGCGCTGGGTCTGCTGATGGACAAATTTGCCCTCAGCGGCGGCGTGTGGGATCTGATTGGCACGGTAAACGACAACCTGGGCAACGCCGGGTTTGTGGTGGTCGGGCTGTTCGTTTCCTGCTGGCTGATCTCCATGGTCAACTACCGCTGGCGCGGCTACGACGCGCTGGTGGTGCGTTCCTGATCCGGCTCCTGCACAGCGTAACCTCCGCGACTTCCTCAATGGCTGGCGCATAGCGGCATACCGATAAAAAATGCTGAAAATATAGGACTTTTGCGGAATAAAATATATTCCGCATTCTTCGCTTGTGTGAAATAGCGAGAAAGATAATTGAGTTATTTATAAAAATTCGCCATGATTTACCTCCGGCTGCTCATATCTTTTCAGGCTGGGGCGGGCGTCAATAATAAATCGAGATGATGTTTTTAAGCTTTTCCATATTAAAGTATTTACGAAAATAATAAATAAGGGATTGATAGCGATGATATATCTGCTTTGCATTTATTTTATGAATAGGATTCGTAAAAAAAAGCTCCGGGATATCGGGGCGGTGAATAATAATAATATCCAAAGGTTAAGTAAGCATGACCCTTTTGCAGGCCGGGTAGGCGAAGCGCCACCCGGCAAAAAGAGGGTTAAGCAGGTAGCAATTTCAGCAGAGCGAAAGCCTCCTTCATCCGATCTTCACTGACCACAAAAGCGCGTAGTTGATCCTCGTTGTCTACGCCATGCGCGACCATTCCCTGCTGTTCGAGGGTTATTTTCCAGTTCAGATCCTGACGCTGCGTTTCACCTGCGAGATGCAGCGGTAATTCCGGCGTTTTTACTTTAATTAGCATGGCGGGTAATTTCAGCGGCGCGCTGCCGCCGAGCAGGTTTTTAGCAAGATACATCGCGCTTAATTGGATTGGCTGTAAAAAGGGAAGTACCTGACCATTAATTTCAGCGCAGTCTCCTAACGCGTAAATATCAGGTTGCGTGGTTTGCAGATAGCTATTTACCTTCACGCCACGCTGTATTTCGGCGCCTGCGCGATGCGCCAGCGCGGTTTCCGGGCGCAGGCCCGTCGCCGCGATAACCGCATCCACCTCAACGCTGCGGTTGCGGTCGAGCACGGCACGAATGCCGCCTTCGGTTTTACTCAGGCTTTGCAGCTGCGATTTCAACAGCAGATGTACCCCCATGTCGGTCAGATGATGCTGTAAGCGACTGCTTACTTCTGCGGGCATCAGCGACGACAGAATGCTCGCCGCATGGTCGACCAGGGTGACGGATTTGCCCGCCCGGCAGAAATCCATCGCCAGCTCGGTGCCTATCAGCCCGCCGCCGACAATCATCACGCGCTGCGCGTCGCGAAGCCCCGTTTCGCTGGCCTGATACTCCTGCTGGCTATTGAGGGTGATTATCAGCTCGCGGCCCTCAATCGGCGGCACAAACGCAGAGGCACCCGTGGCAAGCACCAGCCTGTCGTACTGCCAGGTTTTCTCTGTCGCTTTCACAACGTGAGCGGCGGCGTCGATGTCGGTGACCCAGGTGTACGGGAACAGGCGCAGGTTAAACAGCTCGGCGAACTCCCCCGCCGTCTGGCGGGTGAGATCTTCGGCGCGCTGATTCTGACTAATCACGTGGCTTAAGTCAGGCTTGTTGTACTCGTCCATGCTGTCGGCGGCAATCACCGTCAGCGACACGCTGGCGTCCTGTTTGCGGATGTTTTTCACCAGCTGACGGGCGGCAAAGCCCGAGCCGATGATGACGATGCCGTGGCTCATTTTGCCTCCGTTGCCAGTTCGTCAAAAACGTCTTTCCCGAGGGAACATTCCGGGCAGAGGAAGTTGTCCGGCACGTCACTCCACGGCGTACCCGGCGCGACATCCTGCAGCGGCTCGCCCAGCTCAGGGTCGTAGATCCACTGGCAGACGCTGCACTGCATGCGCGGGCCGAGGTCGGCGGCAGCCGCAGCGGCGCAGGCACAGGTGCCCTGCTGTTCGACCGGTTTCGCTGCTTGCGGAAGCGGTGCAAGCGCCCACTGCCGCGCAATGTCGCGGCCGTGCTGGCGGCAGATCTCCAGGGCGTCGATATCCGGTCGCCATTTGGCTTTAAGGCTGAGGGACATCTCAAAACCGGCATCCTGTAAACGGGTGGAAAGGCGGTCTACCGCGCCGCCGCTCCAGCCATGGGAGCCAAAGGCGCTGGCGCGCTTGTTACGGAAGCGCAGGCCGGTCATCTCTTCCACCAGACCGGCAATTTTCGGCATCATTACGTTGTTCATGGTGGAGGTGCCCACCAGCACGCCCTTAGAGCGGAACACGTTGGTCAATACCTCGTTCTTATCGCTGCGCGCCACGTTGAAGATTTTCACCGCCACGTTCGGGTCCACTTCGTTGATGCCCTGGGCAATGGCGTCCGCCATCATGCGGGTGTTGTTGGACATGGTGTCGTAGAAAATCGTAATGCGGTCTTCCTGATAGTCCGCCGCCCATTTCAGGTACAGCTCCACAATCTGGGTGGGATTTTCACGCCACACCACGCCGTGAGAGGTAGCAATCATCTCCACCGGCAGATTAAAGCCGAGGATCTCGGTGATTTTAGGCGTCACCAGGCGGCTGAACGGGGTAAGGATGTTGGCGTAGTACCGCTGGCACTGTTCGAACAGTTCGGTCTGATCCACTTCGTCATTAAACAGGCGTTCGTCGCAGTAGTGCTGGCCGAAGGCATCGTTGCTGAACAGCACCGCGTCGCCGGTCATGTAGGTCATCATGCTGTCCGGCCAGTGCAGCATCGGCGTTTCCACGAAGATCAGCTGCTTGCCGTTGCCGATATCCAGCGCGTCGCCGGTTTTCACGGTGTGGAAATTCCACTCCGGATGGTGGTGGTGGCCGTTGAGCGAGTCGATGGCGTTGCTGGTGCAGTAGATCGGCGTGTTCGGGATGTAAGACATCAGCTCGGTCAGCGCGCCGGCGTGATCTTCTTCCGCGTGGTTGATGATGATGTAGTCGATGGCGTCCAGGTCGATTTCGCTGCGCAGGTTCTGCACGAACTCGCGGCTGAACTTGTGATCGACGGTATCGATCAGCACGTTTTTTTCTTCGCGGATGAGATAGCTATTGTAGCTGCTGCCGCGCAGCGTTTTGTATTCCGTCCCGTGGAAATCGCGCACTTCCCAGTCACGTTGACCCACCCAATGAATGTTATTTTTAACCAGAATAGACATAGCAACCTCTACGTAATACAGCATTTTCAAATAAGATGATTTGCTTATATCAAGTTGCGTGCCAGTTTTTAATTATTTGATTTTAATGAGTTAATGTTGTCATGCCTCGCAGTGGGTAGTCATTATGACTATCAAATATATTGTCAATATGACAATATTAATTGTCAAAATGACAGCGAGGTCACTATGAGCTTTTCCGTAGACGTGCTGGCGAAGATCGCCATTGAGCTGCAGACCGGTATCGGCCATCAGGACCGCTTTCAGCGGCTGATCTCCACGCTGCGCCACGTGCTTGAGTGCGATGCGTCCGCACTGCTGCGCTACGAGGGGCGGCAGTTTATTCCGCTGGCTATCGACGGGCTGGCGAAGGACGTGCTCGGACGGCGTTTTACCCTTGAGGGCCATCCGCGTCTGGAAACTATCGCCCGCGCGGGTGACGTGGTGCGCTTTCCGGCGGACAGCGATCTGCCCGACCCGTACGATGGGCTTATTCCCGGCCAGGAGAGCCTGAAGGTGCACGCCTGTATCGGCCTGCCTTTATTTGCCGGACAAAATCTGATTGGCGCGTTGACCCTCGACGGCCTTTCGCCGGACCAGTTCGATGCCTTTAGCGACGAAGAGCTGCGCCTGATTGCCGCCCTGGCCGCCGGGGCGCTTAACAACGCGCTGCTGATTGAACAGCTTGAGAGCCAGAATATCCTTCCCGGCAGCCCGGCGGCGTTTGAGCAGGTCACGCATACGGAGATGATTGGCCTCTCTCCGGGCATGGCGCAGCTCAAAAAAGAGATTGAGATCGTTGCCGCTTCCGATTTGAACGTGCTGATCTTCGGGGAGACCGGCACTGGCAAGGAGCTGGTGGCGAAGTCCATTCACGAAGCGTCGCCGCGCGCGGTGAACCCGCTGGTGTACCTCAACTGCGCCGCGCTGCCGGAAAGCGTGGCGGAAAGCGAGCTGTTTGGTCACGTTAAAGGGGCGTTTACCGGGGCCATCAGCAACCGCAGCGGCAAGTTCGAAATGGCCGATAACGGCACGCTGTTTCTGGACGAAATCGGCGAGCTCTCCCTGTCGCTGCAGGCCAAGCTGCTGCGCGTGCTGCAGTACGGCGACATCCAGCGCGTGGGGGATGACCGCAGCCACAGAGTGGACGTTCGCGTGCTGGCGGCCACCAACCGCGACCTGCGTGAGGCGGTGCTGGCCGGGCAGTTCCGCGCCGATCTGTTTCATCGCCTGAGCGTGTTCCCGCTTACCGTGCCGCCGCTGCGCGAGCGCGGGGACGACGTGGTGCTGCTGGCGGGCTATTTCTGCGAACAGTGCCGTCTCAGGATGGGGCTTTCCCGCGTGGTGCTGAGCCCGGGTGCGAGGGCGTATCTGCTGAGCTACGGCTGGCCGGGCAACGTGCGCGAGCTGGAGCACGCGATTCACCGCGCGGTGGTGCTGGCGAGGGCGACGCGTTCGGGAGATGAGGTGGTAATTCATGCGCGGCATTTTGCACTGCATGAGGAAACTGCCCCGACCGTGAAGGCTGCCGCACCTGAGAGCGCAAACGAGAATCTGCGCGAGGCTACGGAAGAATTCCAGCGTCGGATGATTACCCGCGCGCTGGAGCAGAATAACCGCAGCTGGGCGGCGTGCGCGCGGGCGCTGGAGATGGACGTCGCCAACCTGCACCGGCTGGCGAAGCGTCTGGGACTGAAGGGTTAGATAATGCCGGCCTGATAGAAATCCTGAAGGTTGATGGCGCCGCACAGCCTGCCGGTGTCATCCACCACCGGTGCGGCGGTGATTTTGCGCTTCATCAGCACCTCTTTGGCTTCAATGGCGCGGCTCTCGGCGTTCAGCGTCAGCCCCCCTTTGGTCATGGCGTCCGACACTTGGGTTTCCAGCCTGCCGCCGCCCACCAGCCAGCGGCGCAGGTCGCCGTCGGTGAATACGCCTTTGACGTACCCGTCGTCATCGCACACCGCCACCAGCCCCAGACCGGTGCGGCTGAGCTCCAGCATCGCGTCCATGACGCTGGTATTGAGTTTGACCTGCGGAATAGCATCGTCGGTGCGCATCAGGTGGTGAACCTTGTTGAGCAGGCGTGCCCCGAGCGCACCTGCCGGATGCGAGCGAGCGAAATCTTCTTCGTTAAAGCCGCGCGCCTGCATCACCGCCATTGCCAGCGCGTCGCCCATCATCAGGGTATTCACGGTGCTGGAGGTCGGAGCGAGGTGCATCGGACAGGCTTCACGCTCAACGGAAATATCCAGCGTCGCTTTGGCGGCCAGCGCTAGCGGCGAGCGGGATTTCCCGGTCATCGCCAGCAGGGCAACCGATTTTTCCTGCAGGCGCGGAATAATGAGATCCAGCTCTTTGGCCGAACCGGAGTAGGAGATAAACAGCATCACGTCGCGGCTTTCTATCATCCCCAGATCGCCGTGCAGCGCCTCTGCCGGATGCACGAAGAAGGCCGGGGTGCCGGTGCTGGCGAGCGTCGCGGCAATCTTTTTGCCGATATGGCCGGATTTACCGATGCCCGCCACGATCACTTTGCCTTCGCAGTGGATAATGGTGTTGGCGGCGCGGACAAAATCCTCGCCCAGACGTTCCGACAGGCGGCTGGCTTCCTGCAGCTCCAGCATCAGCGTCTGGCGGCCCGTTTCTAACAGAAAATCACTCATCTCTCTCTCCGGTTACGATCACGTCGATTCCTTTCTCTTCCAGCGCTTTTTTGAACGCCGGGTCGATACCCGCGTCGGTAATCAGCTTATCGACGCTTTCAAGGCTACAGACAATGTTGGGGCTTTTGCGGCCAAACTTCGACGAGTCCGCCATCAGAATCACTTCCCGCGCGGCGTTGCACATGGCTTTACTAACGCTGAATACCTCGTTGAACGTCGTAACGCCCGCATTCAGGTCGATGCCGTCGGTGCCCATGAACAGCTTATCAAAGCTGAAGTGGTCGAAGGCATTTTCCGCCAGCTGACCGTGAAACGACGCCGATTTTTTGCGGAAGGTGCCGCCGGGCATCAGGATGGTCTGCTCGCTGTCGAACTCCGACAGGGCGTTGACGATGTGCAGGCTGTTGGTCATCACCGTGATGTTGTTAAAGCGGCTGAGCAGCGGGATCATCTGCAGGACGGTACTGCCGGCATCCAGAATGATGGAGTCGCCATCGTGGATAAATTTTACGGCGGCTTCGGCAATCATCGCTTTCTGGTGGGTATTGATCAGCGTTTTGTGGTCGATAGGCGGGTCGGCTTCGTCTTTATTGAGCACCACGCCGCCGTAGGTTCGAATGACGGCGCCAGAGTTTTCGAGCAATACAAGATCCTTGCGTATCGTCGTGCCGGTGGTGTCAAAGTAGTGGGCCAGATCTTCTACCGAACATTTTCCCTGCTTTTGCAGATGCTCGAGAATGGCCGCCTGCCGCTGACGAGGTTTCATAGGCGCTTCGTTCCTTAGGTTGCGAAATGATAATTTCGCAAGTCTATATCTTTCACAACGAAATTATCCATGTTTCAGATTAAGCGCTAATGATAGTGCATTCTGACAGAGTGGATCATGGGGAAAGATCACATCAGGCTGCAATTCCTGCAGCGAAATGCCGTTGATTGCCTGGATTTTCACCGGACGGGCAAAGACGGTCATGCCGCGCATGATGAGGGAATCGCAGACGTTATTGTTTTCGTCCAGCGCAATAGCCACGACGACTCGCGGTTTAAAGCGTCCGCCGGAACGCCCGACGCCCACGCGGCCTTTCTGGCACAGTGCATCAAACGCGCGGTTAAACTGGTAAATTTGCCAGCCGCCGAACGCCATCTGGCAGAGCCAGGCGAGGGCGGCGACGGTGATGAGTGCGGTGACCATATCGGCTCCTTATTGTGTACCCTCTCCCGGTGGGAGAGGGTTAGGGTGAGGGCATCAGGCCGCTCGATCAGAACATTACCTGCCCGCCGGTGACGTTAATCGACTGCCCGGTGCAGTACGAGGCTTTCGGGCTGGCGTAAAACAGCAGCATGTTCAGCACGTCCTGATAATCGCACCCGCGCTTCAGCGGCACTTTATCGATGTAGTACTGCTCCACTTCCTCAGCCTTGATGCCGAGCTTGGTGGCATACTGCGGCAGCAGGGACTGGAACATCGGCGATTTCAGCAGGTTACCCAGCATCAGCGAATGTACGGTAATGCCGTACTCGGCCAGATCCAGCGCCAGAGACTGCGTCAGTCCCACGCCGCCAAACTTCGCCGCGCTGTAGCCGGAGTTGTGCTTGCTGCCCACTTTTCCTGATTTGGAGTTGATCTGAATAATGCGTCCCTGAATGCCGTCGCGAATCATCAGACGGGAAAACTCACGGGCACAGAGGAAATAGCCCACCAGATTGACCTGCAGCGAGCGGTCAAAATCCCCCAGTTCGAAATCGCTGATAAAGGCCGCTTTCGCAATTCCCGCGCTGTAGACCAGCAGATCGGTACGCCCAAAAATCTCGTCCACGCCGCGGGCCAGCGCCATCACGCTCTGCTCGCTGGTGGCGTCGGCGCCAAACCCGTACGCCATTCCTTCGCCAAACCCGGTGTTAATGGTGTCCGCCACGCGGGCGGCTTTTTCACTCTGAATATCCACTACCGCCACGCGGTAGCCCTCTGCGGCAAGCCCACGGCAGAGGAACTCGCCTAAGGTTTGTCCTCCACCAATGACAACGGCAACCTGACTCATGTCTATCTCCTTAATTACGCAACAAATTTTAACGTGCAGCCTGGGGTGACAGCCTGCGGAACCGGGCCCGCCACGTGAACCGTACCGGGATACTCGGCCTGCGGCTGGCCGTCGAAACGCAGGGTGATGTGGCCCAGCTCGCGCAGGTTTTGTTCGGCCACATCGCCGACGGCGGTCACGGCATAGCGCGCCTCGCCCAGCTCAAGCTGGCTACCGGCCTTCAGCTCACCGTTCAGTTCGCCGTGGCAGTGGATAAAACAAAACTCTTCGATATCCGCAGGCGCCCCTTCGCGAAAGGTGATCAGCATCTGGTCGCTCAGCGCGTCGGCCGCGCTCTGGCCGATGCGGGTAATGGTGGTTTGGTAAATCACGGTCATTGCAGGAACCTCTTATTGATAAATAAAGCCGGAAACAAACCAGGCAATCAGCACCGTCGGGGCGCCCGTCAGGAAGCGGCTCACCAGCACGGACGGCACGCCCACGCGCACGGTGTCCTGGCGCGCTTCGGCCAGCGACAGCCCAACGGGGATGAAGTCGCACGCCGCCTGGGCGTTAATGGCAAACAGGGCAGGCAGGGCGAGGTGCGGGGGAATGTTCCCCAGACCAATCTGCACGCCAATCAGCACGCCGATGACCTGAGCGATCACCGCGCCCGGGCCGAGGAACGGCGACAGCAGCGGGAAGGAGCAGATCAGCGCCAGCGTCACCAGCCCGAGCGGGTGGCTGGCGAGCGGGGCGAGGCCGTGGGCAATCCAGTCGCCCAGGCCGGAGGCCATGATGATGCCGATCAGCGCCGAGACGAACGCCATAAACGGCAGAATGGTTTTCAGCACCGTGTCGATGGTGTCGCGCCCGGACTGGAAAAGCACCGCCACGGCGGAACCCATGCCCATCCCGACCTTCGCCAGCAGGCCGTCGCTCTGCTCGGTGATCTTCTTGCTGGTGTCGTACTCGCGCGGGGCCGCTTTTTGCGGCGCGGCAGTGCCATTCACCAGAGTAATGTTGTCCTCCTTTACGCCCGAGACATAAATGTCTTCAAGGATGTACTGCGCCAGCGGGCCGGATTTACCGGTGGAGTGAATATTTACCGTCGGAATACGGCGCTTCGGATAGATACCGCAGCGCAGCGTGCCGCCGCAGTCGATCACCGCCACGCCGATTTCCGCTTCCGGCGGCTCGCCTTCCTTGAAGCCGTCGACCGCTTCCCAGCCGGTCAGCTCGCGCAGCCTGTCGACGATCGCCGGGCGGGTACCCGCGGTGATGTAGACGATCTTTTTACCTTTGGTGGCGTCGAACTCCAGCGGGCCGCCCCAGCCGCCCGTGCCTTTGTCAATGCGGATCCGGTTCATGCTGTGGCTCCTGAAAGATGGACCTTCTGTTCAAGCTGGATGCCCATTTTTTTCTCGAAAATAGCGGTGGTGAGGTCGGTCACCCAGCCGCGGAAGAAGTTGGTCACCAGACCGACCAGCAGGTAGCTCACCGCCAGCGGGCCGAGCGGCAGGCCAAGCGTAGTAAGGCCGCTGGCGATCCCGAGATAAACGAACAGCTCGCCGGGGTTGATGTGCGGGAACAGGCCGTTCATGGAATGGCAGCTGTAGGAAGCGGCGGCGTAGTAGCTCGGCTTGTACTTTTCCGGCATAAAGCGGCCGAGGCTTAAGGTCATCGGGTTGCAGAACACGAAGGTGCCGATAAAGGGCAGTATCAGGTAGCGGGACAGCGGGTTTCCGGCGCAGCGCTGGGCGAAGCGTTCAATGCGCTGCTGCCCGATAAAGTTGATCAGCGCGTTCATGATCACCAGCAGGCTGATCAGCAGGGGCAGGATCCCGGTCACCATGCCGGTGAACACTTCTCCGCCTTTTTGAAATAGCCCGATGAACCACTCGGCGCCGTGGGTGATGGTTTCTATCATTCTTCTCTCCTGTGAGGCTTTTTTGTTTTTGTCTGGCTGGGCTAATAATAATCACTTTGAAAGGTTTTAAAGTGTTAGTTAGATCTCACAATGAAAGAAAAACGGATTATTTTGAAAGTTTATTGGTTGGGATAATGATTTTCGATGGAAAAAGGCGCGGATTTGCGTAGGGAAGGTGCGTACCGCTTCCTTGAGGTGTTGCGCATGCTTTACCATACTGGGTTCTTATCGAACCCGTTAAATGGATGTCTCATGTTCAAGCGTCGTTATGCAGCGCTGTTGCCTGCGCTTATTCTGCTGTCTGCCTGTAGTAGCAAACCTAAGACCGAAGCCGTTCAGCAAACGGCGGGCGCGCCTTCCGGAGGCTTCCTGCTGGAGCCGCAGCACAATATGATGCAGATGGGGGGCGACTTCGCGAATAACCCGGCGGCCGAGCAGTTCATCGATAAAATGGTGAGCAAACACGGCTTTGACAGACAGCAGCTGCACGAAATTTTGTCTCAGGCGAAGCGTCTGGACTACGTGCTGCGTCTGATGGACAGACAGGCGCCGACGGCCCAGGTGCCGAGCGGGCCGAACGGCGCGTGGCTGCGCTATCGCAAGCAGTTTATTACTCCGGACAACGTGCAAAACGGCGTGGCGTTCTGGAATCAGTATGAAGAGGCGCTCAACCGCGCGTGGCAGGTGTACGGCGTACCGCCTGAAATCATCGTCGGGATTATCGGCGTGGAAACCCGCTGGGGCCGCGTGATGGGCAAAACCCGCATCCTGGATGCGCTGGCGACGCTCTCCTTTAACTACCCGCGCCGCGCGGAGTATTTCTCTTCCGAGCTGGAAACCTTCCTGCTGATGGCGCGCAACGAACAGGACGATCCGCTCGATCTGAAAGGGTCGTTTGCCGGCGCGATGGGCTACGGCCAGTTTATGCCGTCGTCCTATAAACAGTATGCCGTCGACTTTAACGGAGATGGCCATATCAACCTGTGGGATCCGGTGGATGCCATCGGCAGCGTGGCGAACTACTTCAAAGCGCACGGCTGGGTGCCGGGCGGGCAAGTTGCGGTGCAGGCGAACGGCGAGGCGTTTGGGCTGGAAAACGGCTTTAAAACCAAATACAGCGTTGCACAGCTGACGGCGGCAGGCTTAACGCCAACCCAGCCGCTGGGCAATGTCGATCAGGTGAGTCTGCTGCGTCTGGATGTCGGGACGGGCTATCAGTACTGGTACGGTCTGCCGAATTTCTACACCATTACCCGCTATAACCACAGCACCCACTATGCGATGGCCGTATGGCAGCTGGGGCTGTCGGTATCGCAGGCCCGCGTGCCGGCGGCGTCACCGTTTAGTCAGTAAGTCACCTTATTCCCCCTCTCCCTGTGGGAGAGGGCTGGGGTGAGGGCATCCGCGCGCATCTATTTCCCGCAGAAACATTTCGCCACACTCCCTCTGCAAACCCGCCATTTACATCTTAACTACCTTTTATTATTGTTATGTTATAACGTTTAATTTGGTGTCGAGATGTCAACGTCCCTTTTCTCTCTGTCTGCTCCGGTTCGGCTTTTGCTGGCGCTGGTGCTGGTTGTCTTTATTGGGCTGGCCGTGCGCTGGGCGGTGGCATTGCCATGATTGTGATGAATGAACTGGTCGCGGGTTATGAACGCCAGCCCATTACGCGGCCCCTTTCGGGCACGATTGAGCGCGGAAGCATGACCGCCATTATCGGCGCTAACGGCTGCGGGAAATCCACGCTGCTGAAAACGCTGGCGGGGTTTATTCCTCCCGTCAGCGGCGGCTTTCGCTGGCAGGGGAAGCGCCCGGTAATCGGATGGCTGGCACAGCGTCACGCGCTGGAGGCGCAGTTTCCGCTGACCGTGCGCGATGTCGTCAGCATGGGCTGCTGGCCGGGCATTTCGCTGCTTTCCGGGTTTCGTCGCGAAACGCGGTTGCGTATTGCCAGCGCGCTTGAGCGCGTCGGACTGGAAACCATGGCCTTATCCACCATCGATGAGCTCTCCGGCGGGCAGTTCCAGCGCATGTTGTTTGCCCGCGTTCTGGTACAGCAGGCGCCGCTGGTGATGCTGGATGAGCCCTTTACCGGCGTCGATGAAGCCACCTGCAACGTGCTGATGGACGTGATGCTGGAGATGTATATGCAGGGGCAAACGCTGCTCGCGGTACTGCACGACAGCGAGCGCGTGTCGCGCCATTTCCCGCAAACGCTGCGGCTGGATGCTGACGTGCCCCAGTGGAAAACCGAGCGGGTGAGGGTGGCATGATCTGGCATCTCTTTTTTCAGCCGTTTATTGAGTACGGCTTTATGCGTCGTGCCCTGGTGGTTTGCCTGGCGCTCTCGGTCAGCACCACCGCGCTCGGCGTGTTTCTTCAGCTGCGTCGGATGAGCCTGATGGGCGACGCCCTTTCTCACGCCATTTTGCCGGGCGTCGCTGTGGGATACTTGCTCAGCGGCATGTCGCTGCTGGCGATGAGTATTGGCGGTTTTATCGCGGGCATTACCGTGGCGCTGCTGGCCGGTCTGGTCAGCCGACGCACGCCGCTTAAGGAAGATGCCAGCTTCGCGGGGTTTTACCTTGGCTCACTGGCGTTGGGCGTCACGCTGGTGTCGCTGCGCGGATCGAATGTCGATCTGCTGCATCTGCTGTTTGGCTCCATCCTCGCCGTGGACAACGACGCCGCGCTGTTTGTCACGGGCGTGTGCATGTTCACCCTTATCGTGCTGGCGATGTTCTATCGCGGACTGGTTACCGAAGCGTTTGACACCGCCTGGCTGCAGGTGAACGCCCGCTGGCTGCCCGGCCTGCTGCACGGATTGTTTCTGGCGCTGCTGGTTCTTAACCTGGTGGCTGGTTTTCAGGTGCTCGGCACGCTGATGGCCGTCGGGCTGATGATGCTGCCAGCCGTGGCGGCCCGCTGCTGGGTGCGCACGCTGCCTGCGTTACTCCTGATGGCGGGCATCAGCGGTATTTTCTGCGCATGGCTGGGGCTGAGCCTCTCCTGGGCAATGAGTTTGCCTGCCGGGCCATCCATCGTGCTCACCGCCAGCGCGCTGTTCTTTATTTCCATTTTACTGGGCACGCGAAGCAGGCTCGCTGGCAGCCTGCGCGCGCTTTTTTAACGCAAGGGGAAACGATGAAACGAACAGGATTAGTAGTGGCGCTCGCGCTGGGGATGATGTCGCACGGCGTGATGGCGAAAACGCTGAATGTGGTCACCAGCTTTTCGATATTGGGGGATATCACGCAGGAGGTGGGCGGTGACCATGTGAACGTGACGACGCTGGTGGGGCCGGACGGCGATCCGCATACCTTTGAACCGTCGCCGAAAGACAGCGCGGCGCTGAGCAAGGCCGATGTGGTGGTGGTGAACGGCCTGGGGCTGGAGGGCTGGCTCGATCGGCTGGTGAAGGCCTCCGGTTTCAAAGGACAGCTGGTCGTCGCCTCAGCCGGGGTGAAAACTCACACGCTTGAGGAAGATGGAAAGACCGTGACCGATCCGCACGCGTGGAACAGCGCGGCGAACGGGGCGCTGTATGCACAAAATATTCTGAACGGGCTGGTGAAAGCCGATCCGCAGGACAAAGCCGCGCTGGAAGCCTCCGGTAAACCGTATATCGCGCAGCTTAACCAGCTGGATAGCTGGGCCAAAACGCGCTTTAGCCAGATCCCGCAGGCGAAGCGTAACGTGTTGACCAGCCATGACGCATTCGGCTATTTCAGCCGCGCCTACGGCGTGACGTTTATGGCGCCTCAGGGACTGTCGTCCGAGAGCGAGGCCAGCGCGTCGCAGGTTGCTGAGATTATCAATCAGATCAAAGCCGACGGCGTCAAAACCTGGTTTATGGAGAATCAGCTCGATCCGCGTCTGGTGAAGCAGATAGCGTCGGCGACGGGCGCACAGCCGGGGGGCGAACTGTATCCGGAAGCGCTGTCGGCAAAAGGCGGGGTGGCAGACACCTATGTTAAGGCATTTCGCCACAATGTGAACACTCTCGCCGACAGCATGAAATAACCATTCCATCGCCGGTGCGTCCGTACCGGCTTTTTTCTGAAGCCCCCTCGTAAAACCTGAAGTGCATCCCCACATCTGACGAGAAAGTGCTATCTTGTGCAGCACGTTTTTCTGATGCCTGGAGCGAGAATGACTGACCATGAATTGATGCAGCTTAGCGAGATCGTTGGCCTTGCGCTGAAGCAGCGTGGCGCGACAATCACCACCGCGGAATCCTGCACCGGCGGCTGGGTGGCGAAAGCGATTACCGATATTGCCGGCAGTTCCGCCTGGTTTGAACGCGGATTTGTGACCTACAGTAACGAAGCTAAAGCACAGATGATTGGCGTGCGCGAATCCACGCTTGAACAGCATGGCGCGGTCAGCGAACCGGTGGTGATCGAGATGGCCATTGGTGCGCTCAAAGAGGCGCGCGCAGATTACGCAATTTCCATTAGCGGCATTGCGGGCCCGGACGGCGGCAGCGACGTGAAGCCTGTCGGCACAGTCTGGTTTGGGTTTGCTACTTCTAAAGGCGAAGGCATCACCCGCCGGGAGTGCTTCAGCGGCGATCGCGAAAGCGTGCGTCGTCAGGCAACGGAATATGCGTTAAAAACGCTCTGGCAACAATTTCTACAAAACACTTGATACTGTATGACTATACAGTATAATTGCACCAACAGAACAGAAATCCACGGTGAAGCACAGTCGCTTCTCCCGGCATGACAGGAGTAATAATGGCTATCGACGAAAACAAACAGAAAGCGTTGGCGGCAGCACTGGGCCAGATCGAAAAGCAATTCGGTAAAGGCTCCATCATGCGCCTGGGTGAAGACCGTTCCATGGATGTGGAAACTATCTCCACCGGTTCGCTTTCTCTGGATATCGCGCTGGGCGCTGGCGGCCTGCCTATGGGCCGTATCGTAGAAATCTACGGGCCAGAGTCCTCCGGTAAAACCACCCTGACGCTGCAGGTCATTGCCGCGGCACAGCGCGAAGGTAAAACCTGTGCGTTTATCGATGCCGAGCACGCGCTGGACCCTGTGTATGCCCGTAAGCTGGGCGTCGATATCGACAACCTGCTGTGTTCTCAGCCGGATACCGGTGAGCAGGCACTGGAAATTTGTGACGCGCTGGCGCGTTCTGGTGCTGTTGACGTTATCGTGGTCGACTCCGTTGCTGCACTGACGCCAAAAGCCGAAATCGAAGGCGAAATCGGCGACTCTCATATGGGCCTTGCGGCTCGTATGATGAGTCAGGCGATGCGTAAGCTGGCGGGTAACCTGAAGCAGTCCAACACGCTGCTGATCTTCATCAACCAGATCCGTATGAAAATTGGCGTGATGTTCGGTAACCCGGAAACCACGACCGGGGGGAACGCCCTGAAATTCTACGCCTCTGTCCGTCTGGATATCCGCCGTATCGGCGCGGTGAAAGAGGGGGAGAACGTCGTCGGTAGCGAAACCCGCGTCAAGGTTGTGAAGAACAAAATCGCAGCGCCGTTCAAGCAGGCTGAGTTCCAGATCCTCTACGGCGAAGGTATTAACTTCTTCGGTGAGCTGGTTGACCTGGGCGTGAAAGAGAAGCTGATTGAAAAAGCGGGCGCCTGGTACAGCTACAACGGTGACAAGATTGGTCAGGGTAAAGCGAATGCCATCTCCTGGCTGAAAGAGAACCCGGCTGCGGCGAAAGAGATCGAGAAGAAAGTGCGTGAGCTTCTGCTGAACAACCAGGACTCCACGCCTGATTTCGCGGTTGATAGCGCGGATGCTGAAGAAACTAACGAAGACTTTTAATTCTCTCGTTTAACAATGAAGGGCTGCTGATGCGGCCCTTTTTGCATTTCTGAATCAGCAGGTTTTTTTATGAGTGAACCGACAACACGTCGACCCGCGTATGCACG
Organism: Enterobacter sp.; assembly: GCF_977039595.1. Taxonomy (NCBI): domain Bacteria; kingdom Pseudomonadati; phylum Pseudomonadota; class Gammaproteobacteria; order Enterobacterales; family Enterobacteriaceae; genus Enterobacter; species Enterobacter sp. The sequence continues at coordinate 4,321 of NZ_CDRQYH010000020.1, read as the reverse complement.
CTTACTTGATCGCGCGGTGCGCATCCTGGCCGTCCGTGACCACAGTGAACAGGAGCTGCGGCGAAAACTGTCGGCGCCGGTGATGAGTAAAAACGGCCCGGAAGAGATTGATGCCGCCGCGGAAGATTATGACCGCGTCATCGCCTGGTGCTATGAGCATCGCTATCTTGATGACGAGCGTTTTGCCTCGCGGTTTCTCGCCAGCCGTGGCCGTAAAGGATACGGGCCCGCGCGCATCCGGCAGGAGCTAAACCAGAAAGGGGTAGCCAGGGAGTCCATCGAAAAAGCGATGCGCGAATGCGATATTGACTGGTGCGAACTGGCAAGAGAACAGGCGATTCGCAAGTACGGCGAGCCGCTGCCGCGTGAATTTTCAGAAAAAGTCAAAATCCAGCGCTTTTTGCTCTACCGCGGCTTTCTGATGGAAGATATTCAGGATATCTGGCGTAATTTTGCCGATTGAACGCATGCGGGATTTTACTTCCCACTAAAGAAAACTTATCTTATTCCCACTTTTTCCAGTAGCTGGTCTGTCCAACGGTTTACCGATACAGGCTGGCTACGACATTTCGTTAGCTTGATTTCAGGATAATTATGAGCAAGAGCACCGCTGAGATCCGTCAGGCGTTTCTCGATTTTTTCCATAGTAAGGGACACCAGGTTGTTGCCAGCAGCTCCCTGGTACCGAACAACGATCCGACTCTGCTGTTTACCAACGCCGGGATGAACCAGTTCAAGGATGTGTTCCTTGGTCTCGACAAGCGTAATTATTCCCGCGCCACAACCTCACAGCGTTGCGTGCGTGCGGGCGGTAAACACAACGACCTGGAAAACGTCGGTTACACCGCGCGTCACCACACCTTCTTCGAAATGCTGGGTAACTTCAGCTTCGGCGACTACTTCAAACACGATGCCATTCAATATGCGTGGGAACTGCTGACCGGTGAAAACTGGTTCAACCTGCCGAAAGAGCGTCTGTGGGTTACCGTCTATGAAACCGATGACGAAGCCTACGAAATCTGGGAAAAAGAAGTCGGGATCCCGCGCGAGCGTATTATTCGCATCGGCGATAACAAAGGCGCGCCTTACGCGTCCGACAACTTCTGGCAGATGGGTGACACCGGTCCTTGCGGTCCGTGCACCGAGATCTTCTACGATCACGGCGACCACATCTGGGGTGGCCCTCCAGGAAGCCCGGAAGAAGACGGCGATCGCTACATTGAGATCTGGAACATCGTCTTCATGCAGTTCAACCGTCAGGCCGACGGTACGATGGAGCCGCTGCCGAAGCCTTCCGTTGATACCGGTATGGGGCTGGAGCGTATTGCCGCGGTTCTGCAGCACGTTAACTCCAACTATGAGATTGACCTGTTCAGCACCCTGATCAAAGCCGTTGCCGAAGTCACCGGCGCGACCGATCTGAACAACAAATCGCTGCGCGTTATCGCGGACCACATTCGTTCCTGCGCGTTCCTGATTGCAGACGGCGTTATCCCGTCGAATGAAAACCGTGGCTACGTGCTGCGTCGTATCATTCGTCGTGCTATTCGTCACGGCAACATGCTGGGCGCGAAGGACACCTTCTTCTACAAACTCGTTGGGCCACTGATCGGCGTGATGGGTTCAGCCGGTGACGAGCTGAAACGCCAGCAGGCGCAGGTTGAGCAGGTTCTGAAAACCGAAGAAGAGCAGTTTGCCCGTACTCTGGAGCGCGGTTTGGCGCTGCTGGACGAAGAGCTGGCGAAACTCAAGGGCGACACGCTGGATGGCGAAACAGCTTTCCGCCTGTACGATACCTATGGCTTCCCGGTTGACCTGACGGCGGACGTTTGCCGCGAGCGCAACATCAAAGTTGACGAAGCGGGCTTCGAAGCCGCGATGGAAGAGCAGCGCCGTCGTGCGCGTGAGTCCAGCGGTTTCGGTGCAGACTACAACGCGATGATCCGCGTTGATAGCGCGTCTGAATTCAAAGGTTATGAGGCGCTGGAACTGACCGGCAAAGTGACCGCCCTGTTTGTTGACGGCAAAGCCGTGGACAGCATCAGCGCGGGCCAGGATGCGGTTGTCATTCTGGACAAAACGCCATTCTACGCCGAATCCGGCGGTCAGGTTGGCGATAAGGGCGAACTGAAAGGCAACGGTTTCAGCTTCAGCGTCAGCGACACCCAGAAATACGGTCAGGCGATTGGTCACCAGGGCAAGCTGGTTTCCGGTTCTCTGAAAGTGGGCGAGGGCGTCCAGGCTAACGTTGATGAAGCTCGCCGCGCGCGCATTCGTCTGAACCACTCGGCAACCCACCTGATGCACGCGGCCCTGCGCGATGTGCTCGGTACCCACGTTGCACAGAAAGGTTCTCTGGTTAACGACAAAGTGCTGCGCTTCGACTTCTCGCATTTTGAAGCGATGAAACCATCTGAAATCCGTGCGGTGGAAGATCTGGTAAACGCGCAGATCCGTCGTAACCTGCCAATCGAGACTCATATCATGGATCTTGAGGACGCGAAGAAAAAAGGTGCGATGGCGCTGTTTGGTGAGAAATACGACGAACGTGTTCGCGTGCTGAGCATGGGCGACTTCTCTACCGAGCTGTGCGGTGGTACACACGCCTCGCGCACCGGTGACATCGGCCTGTTCCGTATTGTTTCCGAGTCGGGTACGGCGGCAGGTGTGCGTCGTATTGAAGCGGTGACCGGTGAAGGTGCGATTGCCAGCCTGCATGCGCAGAGCGATCAGCTGCACGATATCGCGCAGCTGCTGAAAGGCGATAGCCAGAACCTGGGCGAGAAAGTGCGCGTTGCGCTGGATCGCACGCGTCAGCTGGAAAAAGAGCTGCAGCAGCTGAAAGAGCAGGCTGCGGCGCAGGAGAGTGCAAACCTCTCCAGCAAGGCTGTAGACATTAAGGGCGTCAAACTGCTGGTCAGCGATCTGGCGGGCGTTGAGCCTAAGATGCTGCGTACTATGGTCGACGATCTCAAGAACCAGCTTGGTTCTACCGTTATCGTGCTGGCGACAGTGGCAGAAGGTAAGGTTTCTCTGATTGCGGGCGTCTCTAAGGATGTGACCGACCGCGTAAAAGCAGGGGAACTGATTGGTATGGTCGCTCAGCAGGTGGGCGGCAAGGGTGGCGGTCGTCCGGACATGGCGCAAGCCGGTGGTACGGATGCGGCGGCACTTCCAGCGGCATTGGCCAGCGTTGAAAGCTGGGTAAGCGCGAAACTGTAATAACTACAAAGCACAAGCAGACGCCATAGCGGTAACGTTATGGCGTCTTGTTCACTGTGCTATCGATAACGATAAAGTCAGGTTGAGTTTGTGTATATCGGCTAAACTTACGTTTAACAGAATGTGATGCCGTGACTGCTTACACTTTACGTGTTTGTCATCGCTTACTTTTTGGCGTTATATGATGGATAATGCCGGGATACAAGAGACCCGACTCTTTTAATCTTTCAAGGAGCAAAGAATGCTGATTCTGACTCGTCGAGTTGGTGAGACCCTCATGATTGGGGATGAGGTCACCGTGACAGTTTTAGGGGTAAAGGGTAACCAGGTACGTATTGGTGTTAACGCTCCTAAAGAAGTATCTGTCCACCGTGAAGAGATCTACCAGCGTATCCAGGCTGAAAAATCCCAGCAGTCCAGTTACTGATATTGTCGCGTCTCGCTGTCGGGCGAGACGCAACCCTCCTGTCATTTTTCCTGCTCAAAGTTACCGTTTAATTTCAATCGCTCTCTTTTTAACCGCTCCATAACCCTTAACTCGTCCTATCTCCGCCTTTTCTGCATAGGTTTTCTGTGAAGAAGCCTGCAAAATCCGCTTATAAAACACCCTCTTTGCGGCTTTTACATGCGAATTGCGTGTGATTTGTGCAAACGATAAAAGCTTTTGGAAAATTGTTTGACTTATAAGTCCCAGAAAGTAATATATGCGCCACGCAGCGACGAGAAGCTCTTAACGAGTTGCTCGAAGCACTCGAAAGAGGCGTTGTGTGGTGAGGTGGCCGAGAGGCTGAAGGCGCTCCCCTGCTAAGGGAGTATGCGGTCAAAAGCTGCATCCGGGGTTCGAATCCCCGCCTCACCGCCATTTTGCATCCGTAGCTCAGCTGGATAGAGTACTCGGCTACGAACCGAGCGGTCGGAGGTTCGAATCCTCCCGGATGCACCATCTATTACTTCATATTGCTTTAGAAGTGATATGAATATCGAGCAGTACAGTAGTAAATCCCGATGCATCCGTAGCTCAGCTGGATAGAGTACTCGGCTACGAACCGAGCGGTCGGAGGTTCGAATCCTCCCGGATGCACCATCTATTACTTCATAT